>JBBIKZ010000036.1:0-20766 GCA_037445185.1 Hydrogenophilales bacterium
GAATAAAATTTTATTTATCGATGTGTTGCAAAGACACTCGATCCGACCCTCTCCAACCAACCTACCAGGAGTCTTTTATGAAACTCACCCCGATCGCCAGCGCCCTCGGCCTGCTGGTCCTGACCCAGGCCGCCGTGGCCCAAAGCGGTCCCGAGCAGACCGCCGCCCAACTGATGGATCCCGCCAAGGTGGTGCAGCCCATGCAGGATCCCAAGGCCGCCGTGCAGACCATGACCAACCTGATGGACCCTGCCACCATGATGATCATGCTGCAGCGCGGTATGGATCCGGCCACCTACACCCGCATGGCCCAGTCCGGCCTGTCGCCTGACATCCTGCGCGCCTACGCCGGCTTCCTCGACCCGGCCATGTACACCCGCTGGCTGGCCGCGGCCATGGACCCCAACTTCTACACCGCGGCCATGGCCCCCTTCCTCAACCCCAACATGTACATGAAGTGGCTGGCCGCCCCCCTGGATCCGCGCATGCTGCAGATGGCCATGGCCCCCCTCAACCCGAACCTGTACATGAACTGGGCGATGGCCCCCCTGGCCCCGGCCAACCTGAACCTGATGATGGCCCCGCTCAACCCCAATCTGTACAGCCAGTGGGCCGCCGCGGCCGTCAACCCCGCCACCTATGGCGCCTGGGGCGCGTTCCTGAATCCCGCCACCTATGCCAATATCCCCAATCCATTCGCGGCGCTGATACCTGCGGCCCCTGCTGCCGCGGAGAGCAAGCCTGCAGAGCCGGCCAAGAAGTAAACGCGGCGTTCAGCGGCAGGAAAGGGCGGACCCGTTCCGCCCTTTTCGTTTATGGGGATGGCCGCGGGCGCTGACGCCTGCAGTCCAGGTAGCCCGCCTCGGTCAGCACGACATCGACGGGGATGTCCCAGGGGTCATGCGGCATCCGGTCGACACCCTGGACCGCGAAGGCGACGCCGACCAGAAGTGGCGCGCGCCAGTGCCTGCGCCGGGTCAGATAGGCCAGGCTGGTGTCGTAATAGCCGCCGCCCATGCCCATGCGATAGCCCTGGGCATCGAAACCCAGCATGGGCAGGAAGACGACGTGCAGCTGCCAGATCCTGACCCGACTGTCGAGATGGCCGTATTCCGGGATGCCGTAACGATTGAGCCCCCAGTGCTGGGCGGCCCCGCCCAGGCGGCTGAACCACAGACGCCGGCCGCCGTGCCAGTCGCCCGCACGGGGGGGCAGCATCGGCAGGTAGCAGTGCGCCCCCAGCCATAGCGCCCGGTTGAGCAGGGGTAGGATGTCGAGCTCCCCCTTCGCCGGGATGTAGAAACCGATGCGTTTGCCCCGCCGCACCAGCCCGTGGGCGAGGGCGAGCCGTTCGATGCGGCGGCCCGCCGACTGGCGCACGTTTCTCGGGACGGCCGCGCGCCGCGCGCGCAAGGCCTTGCGCAGCGTGGACTTTTCGGTCTCTGGGGGAGGTGGGGACATGGCAGGAGGGACCCCCCGCCCACGCCGTCCGGGCCGCAACTCTTGAACCCATGGGTTCAAGGTGGCCGCGGCGCATCACCTTAAGGCGCATGGACGCAAGCCACGCGCACACCGGCGAGCTGTTGCCGCAGCCCAGGCTCAGCGTATCGGTTCACAGAATACGCAGCCCTCGCGCACGCAGCAGGGAGTCAGAACAGATTATCTTGCTGGGCGAGCGCCGCATCAAGTAGCTGGTGCAGATGGGCGAGCTTGCTGCGGGCGGCGCCATCGTCCGCCTGGGGGGGGCGGGCGGAGAGGTAATCGTGCGTGATGTTGAGCGCCGCCATGATGGCGATGCGTTCCAGGCCGATGACCTTGCCCGTCTCGCGGATCTCCCGCATCTTGCGGTCGAGGTAGCTGACCGCCTGCAGCAGGCCCTCCTTCTCGTCCTCGGGACAGGCGATGCGAAATTCCCGCCCCATGATGGCGACGTCTAGGCTGATGGTGCGCGGCTGGGGCATGTCAGTCCGGCAGCTTGTCGTAGAGTGCCTGCACGCGCGCGGCCGCCTCGGCCAACCGCTCGGTGAGCAGCTTGTTGTCGTTCTCCAGGGCGACCACCTGCTGGCGCAGACGCAGGTTCTCCTGACGTATGGCCTGCCAGCGTTCCAGCAGGAGGCTCAGCTTGCCTTCCAGGTCGTCCAGTTGTTCGAGCATCGGAACACTATAATTGGCGCAAATTTGCGACGTCAACCACCGCCGCTTGAACATCCTCCTGCTGTCCGACGTGTACTTTCCCCGCATCAACGGGGTCTCCACGTCCATCCAGACCCTGCGCAGGGAATTGCTCGCCTCCGGGCACGAGGTCACCCTAGTGGCCCCGGACTATGGCGACGCCAGCGAAGAGGCCGGCGTTGTCCGGGTGCGGGGGCGCAGCCTCGCCTTCGATCCGGAGGATCGCCTCATGGACTGGCGCGCCCTGAATCGTACCCTGGAGGCCCTGCACAGCCGTTTCGACGTGGTCCATGTGCACACCCCCTTCCTGGCCCATTACGCCGGCCTGCGCTATGCGCGAGGTCACGCCCTCCCTCTGGTGGAGACCTATCACACCCTCTTTACCGAATACTTCTACCATTACCTGCCCATCCTGCCGCGCGCCTGGCTCAAGGCCCTGGCCCGTGCCATCTCCCGCCGGCAATGCAACCGGGTGGACACGGTGATCGCGCCCTCCGGCCCCATGCGCCAGTCCTTGCTGGAATACGGCGTCAACACGCGCATCGAGGTGATCCCCACCGGCCTGCTGCCCGAGTCCTTCATTCCCGGCAACGGCGCCGGTTTCCGCCATGCGCACGGCCTGCCGCCGGACCGGCCGATGCTGCTGTTCGTCGGTCGGGTCGCGTTCGAGAAGAACATCGGCTTCCTGCTCAAGATGCTCGAGGTGCTGCGTCGGTCCCACCCGGACGCCTGCCTGGTCATCGCCGGCGAGGGTCCGGCGGAGCGCGAACTGCACCGCGAGGTGCGCCGCCTGGGTCTGACCGAGCAGGTGCGCTTCGTCGGCTATCTCGATCGTCAGCGGGAATTGCCGGATTGCTATCGGGCGGCGGACGTCTTCGTGTTCGCCTCGCGCACCGAGACGCAGGGCCTCGTGTTGCTGGAGGCCATGGCCCAGGGCACGCCGGTGGTGGCCCTGGCCGAGATGGGCACCAAGGATGTGCTCTCCGAGGGCGAGGGCTGCCGCATCGCGCCGGACGACCCGGCCGCCTTTGCCGCCATCGTCGCCGAACTGCTCGACGACGCCGAGGCGCATCGGCGGTTGTCCGCCGCGGCGGTGAGCTATGCCCAGGCCTGGCGCTCGGAACGCATGGCCTCCAGGGTGGCCGCGCTCTACGCCGACCTGGCTCGCGCCGGTCGCTGACCGGTCAGTCCGCATGGCCGCCGCGGGTTACCGAGGCCGCTTCGCCCCCACCCCGAGCGGGCCGCTGCACTTCGGTTCCCTGGTGGCGGCACTGGGCAGCCACCTCGAAGCGCGGCGCGCCGGTGGCGAGTGGTCGCTGCGCATCGAGGACGTCGACCCGCCGCGAGTCGTGGCGGGCGCTGCGGACGACATCCTGCGCACGCTGGAGGACTTCGGTTTCGAGTGGGACGGCCCGGTCGTCTACCAGAGCCGACGCGGCGCGGCCTACCAGGAGGGGCTGGAGCGGTTGCGGCGGCAGGACCTGGTGTATGCCTGCACCTGCAGCCGCAAGCAGCTGGCCGAACACGCCCGACGCGGTGTGGACGGCCCGGTCTATCCCGGCACCTGCCGGGGGCGACGACACGGCCCAATGCCTGCCGCCTTGCGGCTCAGGGTGCCGCCCGGACGCATCGTCTTCGACGATGGCCTGCTGGGGCGCATCGCCTGCGACCTGGCGCGCGAGTGCGGGGACTTCGTGCTGCGCCGGGCCGACGGCGTCTGGAGCTACCAGCTCGCCGTCGTGGTCGATGATGCAGCGCAGGCCATCACCCACGTCGTGCGCGGTGCCGACTTGATCGCCTCGACGCCGCGGCAAATCCTGCTGCAGCGCCTGCTCGGCCTGCCCACGCCGGCCTACCTGCACCTGCCGGTCGTGCTCGATGCGCGCGGCGACAAGCTGTCCAAACAGACCCTGGCCGAGCGGGTCGATGCGCGCGCGCCGCTGCCCGCGCTGCTCGCCGCCCTGTCATTCCTCGGCCTGCCCGCGGATCGTTCCGTCGCCAGCGTCACCGAGTTCTGGGCCATGGCCCGGACGGTCTGGTCGCCCGCACGTCTGCCGCCGGTGCGCGGCAAGAGGCTGCGCGGCTAGCGCAGATAGCCCTCGTGCTCGAGCTTCAACACCACCTTCTGCACCGCCTCCTCGACGCTGTACTGCGAGGTGTCGATGGCCAGCTCGGGCGCCTCGGGCACCTCATAGGGGTCGGACACGCCGGTGAATTCCGGGATCAGACCGGCCCGCGCCTTGGCGTACAGACCCTTGCGGTCGCGTGCCTCGCACACCTCGATGGGGGTGGAGACATGGACCTCGATGAAGCCGCCCCAGGGCTCGATCATGGCCCGCACGTCGCGACGCGTGGCGCGGTAGGGGGCGATGGGGGCACAGACGGCGATGCCCCCGTTCTTGGTGATCTCGGAGGCGACGAAGCCGATGCGACGGATGTTGATGTCGCGGTGCTCGCGCGAGAAGCCCAGCTCGCTGGAGAGGTGGCGGCGCACGATGTCGCCGTCGAGCAGGGTCACGCGCCGGCTGCCCATCTCCATGAGCTTGACCGCCAGGGCGCGGGCGAGGGTGGACTTGCCGGCGCCGGACAGCCCGGTGAAGAACACCGTGAACCCCTGTCGGCTGCGCGGCGGATAGGCACGGCGCAGCTCCTCGACCACCTCGGGGTAGGTGTACCAGTCGGGCACGCGCAGGTCCTGCATCAGACGGCGCCTGAGCTCCACGTCGTTCATGCTGAGACCGCGCGCCCCCTCGGGCAGCGCGTCGTCGGTGAGATAGGTGTCCTGGTCCTCCACATAGACCAGCCGCGGGAAGGGGACCAGCTCCACCCCCACCGCCTCCTTGAGCCGCGCCTGCAAGACGTCGTTGAGGCCCAGGGCATCGGCGCCCCGCCTCAGCTCCCCCTCGTCCGCGCGCTCGCCCCCCACCACCAGGTGCGTGCAGCCATGGTTGCGCGCGATGATCGCCTTGTACATCACCGCCCTGTCCCCGGAGAGGGCGGGCAGCATGGGACTGACCGCCAGCATGGTGGTGGTGGCGGGAAAGCGCGGCAGCATGGCCTGACAGGCACGCAGCCGGGTGAAGTGCAGCGGGTCGTGCACCGGATCGGAGCCCCCCGCCACGTGGATGAACAGGTTGGCCTCGCGCTCCACGGCGGCGCGCAGGTAGAACTCGTAGTGGGGACGGTGCAGGGGCTGCGAGGGCATCACCGCCAGCACCCGCCGCCAGCCGCGTCGCGCGAACTGGGCACGGGCCTCGGCGGGGGTCAGGCGCAGGGTGAGGAAATCGTGCCGGGGGGGCAGCGCAACCCCCTCCACCCGACCCGCCAGGTAGTACTGACCCGGCGCGGCCAGGGGGGCGGCCAGGGGTAGGCCCGAGGCGGCGGCCAGCGCCTGTTCGCGTTCCGGCTCGGCAGGCCAGACCTCCTCGACGTGCAGGATGGCCGGCATGAAGCCTTCGGCATCCCTGATCGCCACGGTTTGGCCCGGCGCGAGACCCTGGGCCTGCTTGCCACCGACGGCCAGCACCGTCGGCCAGGGCCAGAAGCGGCCGTCCGCGAGCGCCAGCCTGGTGAGCACCGCCTCCAGGTCGGCGCGGCCCAGAAATCCGGTCAAGGGGCTGAGGGCACCGGTGAGCATGAGCTCCAGGTCGCACACCTGGCGCCAGTCGAGATCGATGGAGGGGTAATTGAGGGCGGCCTCCTTGATGGCCTGGGCGCGGTAGGCGTCCACCAGCAGCAGGGGGAGTTCGCCGCCATAGGGGGGGATGAGGTTCTGCATGAGCTTGTGTTCAGCCAGGGTAGATGGTGTAGAAGGCGCGGATGAAATCGGGCAGCTTATCCTCGGGCAGGGCGTTGATGCCGGCGGCGGCCTTGCGCCCGCCCCCCGTCTCGAACTGCCGGCAGAGCGTATCGGCCCCCGTGCGGTTGTTGAGCGGCGCGCGCACGCTGACCACGTAATGCCCAAGCGGTGAGCGGGTGAGCAGGGCATGCGCGCGCCCGGGGTGGCGGCTGGCCAGTTCGTTGGCATAGACGCCGGACACACGCCGCGCCCAGGCCGCGTCCGGGAGCACGATCACCGCCCCCGAGGCGCGCGCCTCCAGGGGGGCGACGCTGCCGGCGGCCGCCATGTCGGCGGCATAGCCCTCGCGCAGGGTGACGAACTCGGGCGCCTCGGCGACGAAGGCGAAGGGGTCGGCATAGGCATGCAGCCGGCGATAGAGCTCGTCGGGGGGAAAATAGAGGTCCTCCACGCGCTCGCCATAGGCGTTGTAATTGAGGCATACACCGAGCTCGCGCAGCTGCGCCAGGCGCGCCTCGTCAAGCCCCAGGGGCGCGGCGGCGCGGCGGGCGGCGTCGTGCAGGTTGTCGCCGAAGGCGGCGACGACCGCCCACGGTCGATGCCTGCCGCCGAGGTAACGATCGACGATGAGGCTGGTGCAGACCTCCGCGGCGGTGTCGATGTGCGCCTCGAAGCCGGCGTGCCGGGGCAACTCGCCCGGATTGTGGTGATCGAACCAACGCACGCGCACGCCCTGGTCCAGCAGGGTCTGCAGCGGGGCGATGTTCTTCTCGACGGCGATGTCCAGCGCGGTGACCTCATCGCCCGCCTGCGCCGTGACGCGCTTGAGCAGGGCGATGTCGCGCTTGACGCCGGTGACGAGCTGGCTCGCCACCGGCTCGGCGAGGCGTAGCTGATGCAGCGCGCAGATGCCATCGGCATCGCCGTTGAAGGCGTCGAAATACATGGTGTGCTCCGGGGAAAACGGTTAGCTTTGTGCGCGTGACGGTTATATCGGCAGATTTGCGCTAAATGTTCAGCGACGATTCCAGGCACCCCCCCTCCTGGCTGCCGTTGGCCGCCTATGTCGTCCTGATCCTGGCCAGCAGCCTGCATCCCTATACCGGCTGGCGACCGTTTCATGCCTGGTCGTTCGAGTTTATCACGGCCCCGTTGCCGCCCTTCATCACCCGCACCGATCTCAGCACCAACTTTCTGGTCTACGTCCCGCTGGGCTATCTGCTGGCCTTGCGCCTCAGCCAGCCCCGCCGCCGCGGCCGGGCCGTGCTGTTCTCCACCCTGGCGGGCGTGGCCCTGAGCCTCACCATGGAGGGCCTGCAACAGCTCATCCCGGGCCGCATCGCCTCCAATCTGGACGCCCTGCTGAACGTCCTGGGCACCCTCACCGGGGCCCTGCTGACCCTGCACCACCGGCGTCTGCTGCGTGCCGCCCGCTGGGCACGCAGTTGGCGCCAGGCCTGGTTCAGACCGGGAATGCGCGTCAACCTGGGCCTCGCCCTCATCGTCCTGTGGGGCGTGGCGCAGTTTTCACTGTTGCCCCTGCCCGGTGCCGGCTGGCTCGAACTGCACCTGCGCCCCCTGGACACGTCACCCGGTGGGCTCGACCAGCTCAATCTCGCCTGGTTTGCCGCCGTCGGCCTGGAAATGGCCGCCCTGGGTGCCTTCACCGCCTGTCTGCTGCGTCCGGGCCGTTATGTGAGCGCCCTGGTGCTCCTGTTCCCGCTCGCCTTCGCCATCAAGCTGCTCGCCGCCACCGTGCTGCTCAAACTCAGGGTGGTGGGGGGGGTGCTGTCGCTGGAGACGCTCGCCGCCTTTTTCCTCGCCTTCTGGCTGCTGTTGATGCCCTGGGTCGCGCGCCATCGGCCCGCCAGCGCCAGCGCGCTGCTCATCATCATCTTGCTGCTGCGTCTCTGGCAGGGCGGCGATCTGTGGTTGCCCAAGGCCAGCCTACTCAATATCGTCGGCCTGGCCAAGGCGGTGGCCTCCCTGTGGCCCTGGGCCGCGCTCGCCACCCTCCTAGCCGCCGCCGTATCACGCCGACGCCGGCTGGGGCCGGCACGCGCGGCGGGGTGACGGCAGACGCCGCACATGGCCATGCTGCACGCAGCCCACCGCGCCAGACCTGACGCCCCCCGCCGAAGCGAGCCGGGAACGGCGCCATTGCTGGGCTGGCTCGCCTACCTCGCCTTCGTGGTCTACGGCAGCCTGGTCCCGCTCGATTTCCAGCCCCGCCCCTGGGACGAGGCCTGGCGCCTGTTCCAGCAGATCCGCCTGCTCGATGTCGGCACCCAGGGCCGAGCGGACTGGATCGCCAACGGGGTGCTCTATCTGCCGCTCGCCTTCCTGACAGCACAGGTGTTGGCAGGCCGGCATGGGCGGCCGGGCCCCCTCGCGCTGGCGACGGCCCTGCTCGGGTGCCTCATGCTGGCGGTGACGGTGGAGTTCCTGCAGCTCTTCTTCCCACCCCGAACGGTGTCGCTCAACGATCTCTTGGCCGAGGGTATCGGCAGCCTGCTCGGTGTGAGCCTGGCGGGCATCTGGGGCAGCCGCTTCCGGCGCCTGCTCGGCGCCTTGGCAGGCGACACGGCACAACTGCTCTCCCGCCTGCTCAAGGCCTATGCCCTGGCCTATTTCGCCCTCAGTCTGTTTCCCTATGACTTCCTGGTCTCGGCGGCGGAACTGGCCCAGAAGGCGCGCTCCGACGCCTGGGGATGGCTCTTCGCCGCCGACGCCTGGCACGCCAGCCTCGGCATCACCGTCGCCAAGCTCATCGGCGAAGCCCTGGCCGTCGCCCCCCTGGGTTACCTCGCCTACCGCTTGCGACCGCGGCCGTACGCCTGGTCAGCCGCTGGCGCGCTGGCTGCGGGGACGCTGCTCGGCCTCGTCATCGAAGTCGCCCAGTTCTTCCTAGTCTCCGGCGTGAGCCAGGGACTCTCCCTCCTCACCCGCGCCCTGGGCTTCTATGCCGGCGTGCTGCTCGCCCGCCAGGCAGGCGCATTGCACCCCGGCCGGCTCGCGGCCGGCACGCGACGGCACCTGCCGGCGATCGTCGGGCTGTATCTGCTCGCCCTCGCCACCGTGAACGGCTGGTTCGAGCAGCGCTGGGCCGGCTGGGCGCACGCCCAGGGCACGCTCGCCGAGCTGCGCTTCCTGCCTTTTTACTACCACTACTACACCAGCGAACAGGCGGCGCTCATGAGTCTGATCGCCGTCGCGCTGATGTACGCCCCCATCGGTCTTATCACCTGGGCCACCTGGTCGCCGCCCGCCCTGGCCATGCTGCTGGGTGTCCTGGCGGCCGGTCTCGTGGAGACGGGCAAGCTGTTCCTGGCCGGCCTGCGCCCGGACCCGACCAATGTCCTGCTGGCCGGGCTGGCGGCCTGGGGCACCGCCCTTCTGGCGCGGCGGCTGGCGCTCGCCGCACGCCTGTCGGCGCAGCCCGCAACTGCCCCGCTCTCGGCGGCCGCCGGGCCCGCCGACCCGGTGCGGGCCGCCCCACCACAGTCGGGCGCAGAGCCCGAACGCCCGGCAGACCACGCGCCCGTGCCGGCGGCATGGCGTCGGCCGAGCCGGCGCGTGCTGGCGCTGGTCGCGGCCGGCCTGGCCGTGGCGGCCTGGGGGGTGGCCACCTTCCCCGTGCAGCCCCTCCTGCTGGGTCTGCTGCTCGCCGGCTACGCTTGGCTCATCTGGTTCAGGCCACAGGCCATGCTCATCGCCCTGCCGGCCGCCCTCCCCCTGCTCGACCTCGCCCCCTGGAGCGGCCACTTCCTGTTCGACGAGTTCGACCTGCTGCTCCTCATCAGCGTGTGCATCGGCTATGCCCGCCTGGCCCCCGCGCCCCGCCGGGCCCACCCGGATCCGCTGCCGCGACTCGCCATGTGGCTGCTGGCCCTGACCTATGCCATCGCGCTGGCCCGGGGGCTACTGCCGCTGCCGGCAGCCGATGCCAACGCATGGCATCATTACTACAGCCACTACAATGCCCTGCGCATCGCCAAGGGGGCGCTCTGGGCCTTGCTGCTCTACGGCCTGTTCGACCGTCTGCGCCACGCCCTGCCCGGCTTCGCCACGCGCCTGGCCCAGGGCATGGTGCTGGGCCTCGCCGGCACGGTGGCGGTGGTGCTGTGGGAGCGGCTGGCCTTCCCCGGCCTCACCAACTTCGCCGACGTCTATCGGGTGACCGGCCCCTTCTCCCAGATGCACACGGGAGGGGCCGACCTTGAGGCCTATCTGACCCTCACCCTACCCTTCCTGCTCTATCTCGTCCTCGCCCGGCGCGGGCTGCTCACCAAGGTCGCGGGCGGTGCCCTGCTCGTCGCCGCCACCTACGCCATGATGGTCACCTTCGCGCGCATCGGTCATGCCGCCTATGCCGTGACCCTGCTGCTCGCGCTGGCGCTATGGTGGCGCGCACGGAACCGCCAGGCCGGGGGGCTGCCCCCTCGTGCCGCGGTGGCCGCGCTAGCCCTGGGCGCATTGACCATCGCGGTGGCCTGGCCGATCTGGCATGGGCCTTTTGCCCAGGCGCGTCTCGCCCGCACCGGTGCAGACCTCGCGACGCGCATCGAGCACTGGCGGGCGACCCTCTCCCTGCGTGATGCGGACTGGGCGACGACCGCCTTCGGCATGGGCCTCGGGCGCTACCCGCAGACCCACGCCTGGCGCGCCGAGACCGGACGCGCCGCCACCTACCGCATCGAGACCGAAGGGGACGACGCCTACCTCAGGCTGGGTGCGGGCAGCCCCCTGTATGTCGAGCAGTTCGTCGCCATCCGGCCGGGCGAGGACTACCGCCTCGACCTGGCACTACGCAGCCGCGATGCCGGCGCCGCCCTCACCCTGTCGCTGTGCGAGAAGTGGCTGCTCACCTCGGCGCGTTGTACATTCCAGCGCGTGCCGGTGCCCACCGCCGGCGATTGGGTCGTACTGACCGATCTGCACCTGGCCTCAGGCGAGATCGGCGAGGCGCCCTGGTATGCCCCGCGCACGGTCAAGCTCTCGCTCTACAACGCGGACAGGGGGACGGTGTTGGACGTGGACCGTGTGCGGCTTGTGGCAGCGGATGGACGGGAGCTGCTGCAAAACGGCGATTTCGCCCGCGGCATGGACCACTGGTTCTTCAGCGTCGACAATGACCTGCCCTGGCACATCTGGAGCCTGCCGGTGCATCTCCTCTTCGAGCAGGGCGTCTTGGGGTTGACGGCCTTTGCCGCCTTCTTCCTCCTTGCCCTGCTGCGCTCTGGCCGCGCGGCCTGGCGCGGCGATGCGCTGGCCGGCGCCCTGTTCGCCGCCCTGGCCGGCTGGGTCGTCCTGGGCAGCCTCGACAGCCTCGTCGACAGCCCGCGCATCCTGCTCCTCGGCCTGCTGCTGGCCGGGCTGGCGGCGGGGCGGGCTCAAGCCGCGCGTGACCATTGACGGCTGGGTTGCGGCAACATCCGCCGACCTCGCCCAGCCGCCTGCCAGCCTGGGGGCTGGCAAGGACCGTGGTGGTTCAGGGGCAGCTGGTAAGACCAGTCTTGAACGTGGCGCCGCTGACGACCTCGGTGCCGTTGGCGAAACAGAAGCTGTAGGGTCCGCTGCCGGCGCCGTGCACGCTGTAGGAATAGCAGCTGCCGCCGGTGTAGCAATAGGACACGAAGTTCCTGGCGATGCGCCAGGTGCCGACCTGCTTGCTGGGGTCGATCGGGTGTCCGGGACCTCGTTTGTAATCCCACAAGGTGCCGTCGGTGCGATGCTGTTCTTGCCACACCTCGCTGCCACGGGTGGCACAGACGGTGTTGCCGCTGATCAGGTGGGTCAGGGCGGCACCCGTGACACGGGTGGCGGCCGTGCAGGCCGCCGTGGCCAGGGTGGGCAGCCCGGCGAGAAGGACGATGGCCGTCAAGATCGGTTTTTTCATCTGGGTTCTCCTGCAATTGGCGCGGCGCATGGACCGCATTATGGATGGAAGCTTGTGGTCGGGCATGACCTCGATCAAAGCGGTACGCAAGAATCGCGCCAGCACATATTTTCTTACTGCCTTCAAAGGGTTGAAGCGATCAGCCGCCGCTGCGGGCACCAAAGTGTAAATTTTTCCGACATGCGACGGTGCAGCGCGATTACTCACCATGTCCCCCCCTGCCCAGGATACGCCCCGCTGACGGGCAAGGGCCGCGCGCGCAGGCCCCGTACTCGCACCCCGCCCGCGGCTCGCCGTTGTAGTCCAGCCGCGCATCGGGATGCGCCTCGAGCACGTCCGCGAAGGCGGCCGCATCGCAGGACGGGCCGCCGCCCCGGGGCGCGAGGTCCAAGCGACCGAGCGCCTCGCCCGGTTGCACGAGCCAACGCGCCGCATCCTTCAGTGCGCCGACCTGGTCGGCGCGCGTATCCGCCCCCACGAGCGGCCGGCCGGCCAGGACCAGGTTGTTGAACACGCGCTGGGGGCCTTCGGTCTGGCCCTCGCGGCGGCGCAGGCTGAGCCCCTCGTCGCGGGCGACGACGGTGTTGTGGAAGATGTCGATGCGCCGTGGCACGTCGTTGTGCGGCTGGATGCGCACGGCCGGCCCATGGTGGTTGACGAACAGGTTGTTGTACAGGGCGATGTTGCCTTCGCCCTGGAACAGGGCCTCGGTGGGGTTTTGCCAGAACAGGTTGGCGTAGATCAGATAACGGTCCTCGACACCGTCCCCGGTCAGGGGCCAGTGGCCCACCAGGACATTGGGTCGGGCGAGCGCGCCGGTGTTGCCGCCGGTGGACTTGTCGAACAGGTTGTGCCGGATCACGGTGGCGTGCCGCTCGCCCGCCCCCGGCATGTCCGCCGGACGTGGCCGCTGGTGCTTGATCTGCAGGCTGTATCCCAGCGTCTCGCGCACCGTATTGCCCTCGATGCGCCCGGCGACGAACGGGGCGGAGCCGTCGGAATTGCCGAAATACATGCCCGTGCCCACCCGCTCGATCAGGTTGCCGCGCACCACCCAGCCGTATGCGGGGCACTTGGTGGAGAGGCCCACGTTCTGCTGCGATGCGTTGTGATCGTGAATGTGCAGGTTCTCCAGCGTGACGAAGTGGGCGTAGCGGCCGTGGCCCTCCGCCTTCACCGCGTCCACCGCGAGGCCCCGACCGTCCAGTTCCAGATTGCGGATGACCACGTGGCGCACGTTGATGAGGCTCACCGTGTTGGCGCCGGGGCGGGCGAGGAAGCGGGCCCGCGGGCCGGTGGCCGGCCCTTCCACGATGATGGGCCGTCCGGCCTCGCCCTCCAGGTTGTGCAGGGGCAGGCCGCGTGCATAGTCGCCGGGGGCGAGCAGCAGCCGGTCGCCGGCCTTGAGCCGGGTGAGTACCGGCCGGTAGTCCTCGGGCCCGGCCGCGTAGTCGGCCGCCGCCGCCAGCAGGGGCAGGAGCCCCAGCAGCAGACCGGTCAACCGCATGGCCGCGGATCGCCGGGTGCGGCACCGGCCTCGTCGAGCAGCTGCTGAAGTTTAGCGACCAGGCTCGCCACGCCCTGTCGCCCGGTGTCCAGCACGATGTGGGCCGTCTCCATGTACAGGGGGTGCCGCACCGCGTAGAGCTCCTCGAGCTTTTTCAGCGGATCGGCGGTCTGCAGCAGGGGGCGGTTGCGGTCACGCCGGGTGCGCAGCCACAGCTCCTGGGGTTGGGCACGCAAATAGACCACGGTGCCGCGGGCCTTCAGCCGACGGCGATTGTCCGGGTCGAGGATGGCGCCGCCACCGGTCGCCAGCACGATGCCGTGGCGCTGGGTCAGTTCGTCGATCACCGCCGACTCGCGGCGGCGAAACCCGGCCTCCCCCTCGATTTCGAAGATGGTGGGGATGGGCACGCCGCAACGGGCGACGATCTCGTGGTCCGAGTCGACGAAGGCGAGCCGGCGCTCGCGCGCCAGTGCCCGCCCGACCGTGGTCTTGCCCGCACCCATGAGGCCGACGAGAAAGACGTTGTCCACGACACTCATGACGCGCCCCGGTCAGGCATCCCGCCTGAGCCCAAAGCCACGACCCCGCTGCGCTGATGCCGCAGCAGTCGCTCCACCGCCTCCCTGAGCCCCCCGGGCGGCAGTGCCCTGCTGAGGGCAAGCCACGCCTCGAGGGCCGACCTGCCCATGCCCTGCTTGGCCGGCCTGTCGGGGGCGGCCCAGTCGGCGCGCACCCTGACCTTGATCGCGCTCACCGTCCGGCCGGCGGCGCTCAGCGCATGCGCCAGGGTCTTGGCCTGGCTGCGCACGCGCGCGGCCGCCGCGCCATGGCCGCAATAGATGAGGGCGGTCTCCCCCGTCACTGCCGCCACCCGACAGGCCTCAGCCAGGCCAGGGGGGGTGATGCGGGCGAACAGCCGGTTGAGTTCGGCCAGACGTCTGGCCTCCGGCAACAGCAGGGCGAGCGAGCGGTCCTCGGCCAGCAGCCCGCGCACCGGCCGCAGGGGCGAGGACAAGGGTTGCCGGGGCATCCCGCCATGACCATCACCGCGCCCGCTAGAGGCGGGGGAGGCGGGCGGGGACGCAGATGCGCGCATGCGGGTCATGCCGGAACGTAAGGCTCGCTTAAGAATGGGGTCACGTGGCCTATGTTACCATTCAATGCTTTACGGGCCCGGCCGCCGGCGCCCGCAACCGACCGTCTATCCATACGAGCGTTCATGCCTTTCAACGTCCTGAAAAAGATCTTCGGCAGTCGCAACGAGCGGCTGCTCAAGCAATACCGCGCGACCGTCAACAAGATCAACGCCCTGGAGCCGGCGTACGAAAAGCTCACCGACGACGAGCTGCGGGCGAAGACGGCCGAATTCCGCGCCCGCCTGGAAAAGGGCGAGACCCTGGATCAACTGCTGCCGGAGGCCTTCGCCGCCGTGCGCGAGGCCGGCAAGCGCACCCTGGGCATGCGCCACTACGACGTGCAGTTGATCGGCGGCATCGCGCTGCACCAGGGCAAGATCGCCGAGATGCGCACCGGCGAGGGCAAGACCCTGGTGGCCACCCTCGCCGTCTATCTCAACGCATTGCCCGGCCAGGGCGTGCACGTGGTCACCGTGAACGACTACCTGGCGAGCCGCGACGCCGACTGGATGGGCAAGATCTACGACTTCCTCGGCATGTCGGTCGGCGTGATCTACTCGCAGCAGCCCGCCGAGGAGAAGCAGGCCGCCTACGCCGCCGACATCACCTACGGCACCAACAACGAGTACGGCTTCGACTACCTGCGCGACAACATGGTCTTCCACGCGAGCCAGCGGGTGCAGCGCGGGCTCCACTATGCCATCGTCGATGAGGTCGACTCCATCCTCATCGACGAGGCGAGAACACCGCTCATCATCTCCGGCCAGGCCGACGACAACGTCGAGCTCTATCAGCGCATCAACCTGGTGCCGCCACGGTTGGAGCGTCAGGAAAAGGAATACAAGGAGGGCGAGACCGGCCCCATCGGCGACTACATCGTCGATGAGAAGGCGCATCAGGTCATGCTCACCGAGCGCGGCCACGAGCGGGTGGAGCAGATCCTCATCGAACTGAAGCTCCTGCCCGAAGGCAGCAGCCTCTATGACCCGACCAACATCCGCCTCATGCACCACGTCTACGCCGCCTTGCGCGCCCACGTGCTCTATCACCGCGATCAGCACTATGTGGTGCAGAACAAGGAGGTGATCATCGTCGACGAGTTCACCGGCCGCCTCATGCATGGCCGGCGCTGGTCCGAGGGCCTGCATCAGGCGGTCGAGGCCAAGGAGGGGGTGCCGATCCAGCGCGAAAACCAGACCTTGGCCTCGATCACCTTCCAAAACTATTTCCGCATGTATAAAAAGCTCGCCGGCATGACCGGCACGGCGGACACCGAGGCCTACGAATTCCAGCAGATCTACGGCCTGGAGACGGTGGTCATCCCGACCAACAAGCCCATGATCCGCAAGGACCTGAACGACCTCGTCTACCGCACCGCGAAGGAGAAGTGGAAGGCGGTCGTCGAGGACATCAAGGAATGCCACCGGCGCGGCCAGCCGGTCCTGGTGGGTACCACCTCGATCGAGATCAACGAGTTCCTCTCCGACCTGTTGAAGAAGGAGGTCCTGCCGCATCAGGTGCTCAACGCCAAACAGCACGCGCGCGAGGCCGAGATCGTGGCGCAGGCGGGTCTGCCGGGCGCCATCACCATCGCCACCAACATGGCCGGCCGCGGCACCGACATCGTGCTGGGCGGCTCTATCGCCAAACAGGTGGAGGCCATCCGTGCCGACCCCAACCTCGCCGAGGACGACAAGCACGCACGGATCGCCCTGCTGCGCGACGAATGGCAGAAGCTGCACGACCAGGTGATCGCCGCCGGCGGGCTGCACATCATCGGCACCGAGCGGCACGAATCGCGTCGGGTGGACAACCAGCTGCGGGGGCGCGCCGGGCGTCAGGGCGACCCGGGTTCCTCGCGCTTCTACCTCTCGCTGGAGGACCCGCTGCTGCGCATCTTCGGCGGCGAGCGGCTCAAGATGATCATGGACAAGCTCAAGATGCCCGAGGGCGAGGCCATCGAGCACGGCATGGTCAACCGCTCGCTCGAATCCGCGCAGCGCAAGGTCGAGCAGCGCAACTTCGACATCCGCAAGCAACTGCTGGAATACGACGATGTGGCCAACGACCAGCGCAAGGTGATCTACGCCCAGCGCAACGAGCTGCTCGAGGCCACGGACGTCTCCGAGGGCATACGCGGCATGCGCGCGCAAGTGCTCAACGACGTCATCAGCGAACACATCCCGCCCGGCAGCATGGCCGAACAATGGGACATCGCCGGCCTGACCCAGCACCTGGCCGGCGAATTCCTGCTCGAGCTGCCCATCCAACAGTGGCTCGACCAGGATGCCAAGCTCGACGAGGAGGGGCTGCGCCGGAAGATCGTCGAGGCGGCCGATGCCGCCTATGCGCAGAAGGAGCAGCTCGCCGGCGCCGAGAACCTGCGTCAGTTCGAACGCGCCATCCTGCTGCAGAGCCTGGACAGCCACTGGCGCGAGCACCTGGCGGCCATGGATCACCTGCGCCAGGGCATCCATCTGCGCGGCTATGCCCAGAAAAACCCCAAGCAGGAATACAAGCGCGAGGCCTTCGAACTGTTCGAGGCCATGCTCGGCGCCATCGCCCGCGAGGTCACCCAAATCACCCTGACCGTGCAGGTGCGCACCGAGGCCGACGTGGAGGCGGTCGAGCCGCAGGCGTCCGCCGTGTCCAACGTGCAATACCACCATGCCGATTATGACCGGGCCCTGGGCACCCCAGACGAGGCGGCGCCGGCCGGCGCGAGACAGCCGATCCAGCGCCAGCAGCCCAAGGTGGGCCGCAACGATCCCTGCCCCTGCGGGTCGGGCAAGAAGTACAAGCACTGCCACGGCAAGCTCGCGTGACGGGCATGGCCGGCGCCTCGCCCGTGCCCTGCGCGCAGGCGCCGGCGGGCCATGGCAGGCCGCGCTGTGACCCCTGGCCGGGGCTTGTGCGGTGCCGGCATAAACCCGACAATAGAACTCGACTTTGTCGGAGTCCACCATGCCTTACTACCTCTACAAGATCGGCCCCCTGAACATCCTGGAAAAACAGGGCGAGGCGGCCAGCTTCAAGGCGGCCAAGGCCCTCGCCAACGAACTGCGCAAGGGCCTGGACCCCGCCTCGGGTCAGACGGTGAAGATGATATTCGCCGAGAACGAGCTCGCCGCCGAGGCCACCCTCACCCAGCCGCGGGAACTCGACCCCAGCCTGGCGGGGGACGACTACTGATGCGCTTTCGCTGAGCGTACAGGCGAAGTTCGCTTGGGGTCTGGCAATGTCCGGCTACAACGAAGAGGCCTACCGGCAGGCGCGCGAGACCGCCATCGCCCTGCCCTGCCCGTTCGAGCGTGCGCTGCTGTCCTGCTGCGTCGGCTGCTACAAGTCGCGCAAGCTGCTGCTGGCCGAACGCGAGGCCATCACCTGCACGGAGGATGCCGCCAATGCATCCTGCAAGGCGCTGCACCGTGCCCTGCACGAGAACGCCCGCTTTGCGCTGCACATCGAGGCGCAGCAGCCCTGGCCCTTCGGCAAGGAGATCCGCGCCCAGTGTGGCGGCGTGCTCGGGCTCAAGGAGGCGCTCGGGCGGCCGGAATCCGAGGCCGCCGACATCGCCCTGCTGGTCGCGGAGGCGCTGGCCCGCTTTGGCAAGATCGAGCGCTTCCCCTACTCGCAGATCATGCGCGGGGTGGTACACTACGAGCCGCGCCGGCGCAAGCGGTGACGGCTGCGGGCGGGCTGCCGGCCTGCCATCGTCCCCTCGGTCTCGACACCAAACCATGCAACTGACCCTCACCCGCCCGGACGACTGGCACCTGCACCTGCGCGACGGCGTGGCCATGCGGGCGGTCCTGCCGGACACGGCGCGGCGCTTCGCGCGCGCCATCGTCATGCCCAACCTCAAGCCGCCGGTGCGCACGGTGGCGGGGGCGGCGGCCTACCGGGCGCGCATCCTCGAGGCCCTGCCGGCCGGGATGCGCTTCGAGCCCCTCATGACGCTCTACCTCACTGACCGGACCTCGCCGGCGGAGATCCGCGCGGCCAGGGCGAGTGGCTTCGTCCATGGCGTGAAGTATTACCCGGCCGGGGCCACCACCCATGCCGAGGCCGGGGTGACGGCGGTGGAGCGGGTCTATCCCGTCCTGGAGGTCATGGAGGAGGTCGGTCTCCCCCTGCTGGTGCACGGTGAGGTGACCGACCCGGAGGTGGACGTGTTCGACCGCGAGGCGGTGTTCATCGACCGTGTCCTCGTCCCATTGCTCGCGCGCTTTCCGCGCCTCAAGCTGGTGCTGGAACACATCACCACCCGGCACGGCATCGACTTCGTACGTGCCGCCCCCGCGCACGTCGCCGGCACCCTCACCGCGCACCACCTGCTCTACAACCGCAACGCCCTATTCCAGGGTGGTATCCGGCCGCATTACTACTGCCTGCCGGTGCTGAAGCGCGAGAGCCACCGCCAGGCCCTGCTGGCGGCCGCCATCTCCGGCAACCCCAAGTTCTTCCTCGGCACCGACAGCGCCCCGCATGCCCGCGAGGCCAAGGAGTGCGCCTGCGGCTGCGCCGGCATCTACACGGCCCATGCCGGCATCGAGCTCTACGCCGAGGTCTTCGAGGCCGCCGGGGCGCTCGACCGCCTGGAGGCCTTCGCCAGCCACTTTGGCGCCGACTTCTACGGCCTGCCGCGCAACCGTGAACGCATCACCTTGGTCAAGCAGGCCTGGGAAGTCCCTGCCAGCGTGGATTTCGGCGCGGGGCAGCAGCTCGTCCCCCTGCGCGCCGGCGAGAGCGTGGCCTGGCGCCTGGCCTGAGGGTCCCTCCGACCCGCTCGCTCCCTTCAACCCAGATTTGTCATTAGGGCGCGCGATGATGGCGAGCCGTATGGCGAGCAGATTCGCGCACGGGCAACGAGCCCATGGTGGACCTCGAGGGCTAAGCGAACGGGCTTGATACTGCCGCCAGACGGAGGCCCTGGCGCGCGCAGGCCGTGGTGGCATGGCGATGGGGACAGGCTTCACACACGCCGGGGTGATCTTCGTAGGCATTGGCCGGCCTAAAGACAAATCTGGGTTCAAGCTCCGCCCCCCGGATGCCGAAAAGAATCCGGTGCGACCCATGACCGGCGGAGGATCGATGCAGAAGGACAGCCCCTACTTCAAGTACGTGGTGGAACTGCTCAAGGTGATGCTGGAGAAAGGTGGTTCCGACCTCTTCATCACCGTCGGCGCCCCACCGGCGATCAAGATCCACGGCGAGATGACCCCCTTCGGCGGCAAGCCGGTCACCCGCGAGCAGGCCGAGGAGATCGTCGCCGCCGTCATGAACGACAAGCAGCGGGCCGAGTTCCACGCGACCAAGGAGTGCAACTTCGCCCTCTCCCTGGACGGCATCGGCCGTTTCCGCGTCAACGCCTATGTGCAGCGCGGCTCGCACGGCCTGGTCGCGCGGGTCATCAACACCGTGATCCCCACGCTCGACGAGCTGCGGCTGCCGTCGGTGCTCAAGGAGGTGGTGATGGAAAAGCGCGGCCTCGTCCTCATGGTCGGGGCAACCGGCTCGGGCAAGTCCACCAGCCTCGCCGCCATGCTCGATCACCGCAACACGCACTCGCGCGGCCACATCATCACCATCGAGGACCCGGTCGAGTTCGTGCATCAGCACAAGAAGAGCCTGATCATGCAGCGCGAGGTGGGGGTGGACACCGACAGCTGGCACGCCGCGCTCAAGAACACCCTGCGCCAGGCCCCGGACGTGATCCTGATCGGCGAGATCCGCGACCGCGACACCATGGACTACGGCATCGCCTTCGCCGAGACCGGCCACCTGTGCCTGGCCACCCTGCACGCCAACAACGCCAACCAGGCCCTGGACCGCATCATCAACTTCTTCCCGGTGGAGCGGCGCCAACAGATCCTCATGGACCTGTCGCTCAACCTGAAAGCCATCATCTCGCAGCGCCTGATCCCGGCCATCGGCGGCGGACGCGTGCCGGCGGTGGAGATCCTGCTCAACACCCCGCGCGTGGCCGACTTGATCCTCAAGGGCGAGGTGCACGAGATCAAGGAGGCGATGGCCAAGTCCAAGGACCTGGGCATGCGCACCTTCGACCAGGCCCTGTATGACCTGTGCGTCGACGGCCTGGCCGCGCCCGAGACCGCGCTGCGCTATGCCGATTCCTACAACGAGTTGCGACTGATGCTGAAGAACATGTTCTGCCGCGTCCCCCTCGGCGAGGAGGCGGCCGGCGGTCTGACGCTGGCCTGAGCACCCTGTTGTCAACAACTAGAAC
>JBBIKZ010000037.1:0-20255 GCA_037445185.1 Hydrogenophilales bacterium
GCGCGGGCGTCCGGTAGGGCACGTAACCGCCCGCCGCCAGGTAGCGCTTGACGGTGTTGCGTGCCACCCCAAGCTCGCCAGCAATGCGTTTCGTGCCCCAGCCGAGCGCGTGTAAAGCCAACATCTGATGGACAGTCTCAGGTTCCTGCATCCGCTCTCCTTTGCCGGCGCAAAGGGCGTGATGGTGCTCTCTTGCTTGCTTCATGTGACCTCCTGGTCAATGCCCAGGGGGTCAATTCTTCGTGTCGTCAGGGGGGCAGTTTTACTTGTCGTCTGACACAACGCAGAGATTCGCCCGCGCAGCCATTTAATCAGCGTTTCCTTAGAGCGCGGGGTAGGACCGCCAAACGTTCTGCGACCTCTGGCCGTATGCCTCCCACCCCACATAGTGCCCCAACACGCCCAGGCTTTCATGCCCGGGGGCGAGCGGGCCGATCATCCTAAAAACCTCGCGAGCATCGCGCCCAACCAGTTCCCCTGGAAACCCGCCCGGCTCTGACCCAGACCGGATCGGCCGGCAGGAGCCACAGGGGCAGCACGATCAGTTTCACCCCCAGCAGGGTGGTGAAGAGCAGGACCAGGCCAGCATCGATGCTCGGCCCCATCCTTGGCATGTCATGCGCAGGCATCGGGTGTCGGACGCAGCGGCGGGACGCCGGATTGTGCACCCATCCCGCCGACGGCTGCTAGCGCCGGCCGGCGGCGAGCACCTTGATCTGGAACAGGGTGTTGCGCTCGTCCTCCTCCATGGCCTGCCGGATGTGTCGCACCGTGGCGTGGTAGCGCGGGATGATGTTGTACTTGAGGGCGTTGACCCGCTTCTGCGTCTTGCGGCTGGCGGCGAGCAGGCGCCAGAGGGCATTCTCCGCCTCGCCCAGGCGGGCCAGGGTGATGACCAGGTGCCGCAGGCGCAGGCGCGTCTCGTCGAAACTGGCATCGGTCCACATCAGCCCCACGGGCTGCAGGGGCAGCGGCTCGGCGGAGACGCTCGGATACTCGACGCCGACGCTGGAGCGGGCGACGATGCGCAGCGCCACGGCCAGTTTGAGCCCCACCGCCGCCCGGCGGATCATCTGTCCGCCCATGCGCATCTGCACGATGCCCAGCCAACGATAGGCCTCGCGCAGTTCCTCGGCCGCCTCGGCGCGCAGCTGGCGGTACTGGGCCAGGCGCTCGTAGACCAGCCGGGTGAGCAGATCGCGCTTCTTCTCCAGCATGGACTGACCCTGCTCGAGAAAGCGCGCCTGGCGGCTCACCTGCAGCAGGGCGCTCTTGGTGGGCGGGACGGAGAGGCGCTTCTTCATGCTCGCTGCTCGCTCGCAAGACGGATGCGGCACGGGAGATGGGGGATGGGATCAAACCCCAGCCCAGGACTATTCCCAACCCTCATCATCCATCCCTCATCCCCCATTCCCGATCATCAAGCCACCTCCGGCGTCGGTTGCCATTTGTGGTGCTTCTGCAGCTCGGCCTCGGTGACCCGTATCAGGACCTCGGGCGGCAGCATGGAGAGCAGGTCCCAGGCCAGATTGAGGGTGTCGTACACGCTGCGGTCCTCGTCCTCGCCCTGGCCGATGAAACGGCGCTCGAAGGCGTCGGCGAACGCGAGATAACGGCGGTCGCCCTCGGAGAGTTCCTCGGCGCCGATGATGGCGGCCAGACCGCGCACCTCCAGGGCCTTGGAGTAACTCGCGAAGAGCTGGCTCGCCACGTGGGGGTGGTCGTCGCGGGTGTAGCCCTTGCCGATGCCGTCCTTCATCAGGCGGGAGAGCGACGGCAGCACGGCCACCGGCGGATAGACGCCCTGGTTGTAGAGTTCGCGCGAGAGCACGATCTGCCCCTCGGTGATGTAGCCGGTGAGATCCGGGATGGGGTGGGTGATGTCGTCCGAAGGCATGGACAGCACCGGGATCATGGTGATGGAACCGGGCCGGTCCTTGATCCGCCCCGCCCGTTCGTAGATCTCGGCGAGATCCGAGTAGAGGTAGCCGGGATAGCCCTTCCTGGCCGGCACGTCGCCGCGCAGCACGGCCACCTCGCGCAGGGCCTCGGCATAGGCGGTCATGTCCGTCATCACCACCAGCACGTGGTAGTCGAGGTCGAAGGCAAGGTATTCGGCGGCGGTCAGTGCGGCGCGCGGCGTGAGCAGCCGCTCGATTACCGGCTCGTCGGCCAGGTTGAGGAACATCACGACCCGGTTGAGCACGCCGGACTCCTCGAAGCTCTCCTGGAAGTAGCGCGCGTCGGCGCTGGACACGCCGAAGGCGGCGAACACCACCACGAACTCGGACGCCTCCTCCCCGAGCAGCTTGGCCTGGCGCACGATCTGGGCCGCCACCCGGTTGTGCGGCAGCCCCCCGCCGGAGAAGATGGGCAGCTTCTGGCCGCGCGTGAGCGCGTTCATGCCGTCGATGGCGGAGATGCCGGTCTGGATGAACTCGCGCGGATACGCGCGGGCGGCGGGGTTGAGGGCCTCGCCGTTGACGTTGCGCCGGTCGGCGGACACCAGCGGCGGGCGTCCGTCGCGGGGGTGGCCGACGCCGTTGAAGATGCGGCCCATGATGTCGCGCGACAGCGGCAGGGTGAAGGGCTCGTCCAGGAAGCGCACCCAGGTGCGCTCCAGATCCAGCTCGTCCGTGCCCTCGAACACCTCCACCAGCACGGCGTCATCGGACACGCGGATGACCAGGCCGTTGCGCAGCTTGCCGGCATGGTCCTTGATCTGCACGCGGCTGCCGGCCGACACCCCGGGCACGCCCGCCATGACGATGAGGCCGCCCTGGGCGGAGGTGGCGGTGCGGAATTCGATGTTTTTCATGGCGACAAGGATCAGGGGTCGGGGGTCAGACGGGCGGGGCGGCCTGCTCGTACTCCTGGGCCAGCCGCTCGAACACGTCCGGGATCTGGGCGATCGCGGCCTTCAATTCGTCGAGTTGCGCGGAGGGAAAGCGGCTCTTCCAGCGCCGGGCCTGGGCGAGCAGGGGCAGCTGCAGCAGGCGCCGCGCCGGGGCGCCCATCTTCACCAGCTTCATGCCTTCGGCATGGATTTGCACCATGGCCGCGAGGAGGGCGAACTGCTTCTCGGGCGAGGCGTAGCTGTCCACCTCGTCGGTGGCGGCCTGCTGCAGCAGGCCTTCCTTGATCAGCCCGGCCGCCTCCAGGGTCCAGCGCTGCTCGCTGGACAGGGCTTCCACCCCTACCAGGTTGACGATGCGCTGCAGCTCCTCGGAGTCGGCCAGCAGCGCCAGCGCCTGCGCGCGGTAGTCCGCCCAGCGCGGATCGACGTTGTCCGCCCACCACTTCGCCGCGGCCGGCACGTAGCCGGAGAAGCTCTCCAGCCAGTCGATGGCCGGGTAATGGCGGGCGTCGGCCAGTTCCTTCGACAGCGCCCAGAAGGTCTGGATGATCTCCTTGGTGTGGCTGGTGACCGGCTCGGAGAAGTCGCCGCCCGGTGGCGAGACGGCGCCGATCAGGCTGACCGAACCGAACCGCCCGCACAGGGTCTCGACCCGCCCGGCGCGCTCGTAGAAGGCGCTCAAACGCGAGCCCAGGTAGGCGGGATAGCCCTCCTCCACCGGCATCTGGCCGAGCCGCCCGGCTACCTCGCGCAGGGCCTCGGCCCAGCGGCTGGTGGAGTCGGCCACCATGACCACGTCATAGCCCTGGTCGCGGAAGTACTCGGCGATGGTGATGCCCACGTAGACCGAGGCCTCGCGCGCCACCACCGGCATGTTGGAGGTGTTGGCCACCAGGAGGGTGCGCTCCATCAGCGGACGGTTGGTGTGCGGGTCGATCAGCTCCGGCATGAACTCCAGCACGTCGGTCAGTTCGTTGCCGCGTTCGCCGCAGCCGACGTAGGTGACGATATCCGCATTGCACCAGCGGGCGATCTGTTGCAGCAGCATGGTCTTGCCGGCGCCGAACGGGCCGGGGATGGCGGCCTTGCCGCCCTTGAGCAGGGGATAGAAGGTGTCCAGGATGCGCTGGCCGGTGAGCAGCGGCTTGACCGCGTGGTCGCGGTGCCGGTAGGGGCGCGGGGTGCGCACCGGCCAGCGGTGGAAGAGCTGCAGCTTGTGGAGCTGGCCTTCGCGGTCGCGCAGCCGCCCGATCACCTCGTCCACCCGGTAGTCGCCCGCCGGCACCAGGTCGACCAATTCGCCCGCGAGCCCGGGCGGCGTCAGGATGCGGTGCTCGATGCTGGCGGTCTCCTGCACCGTGCCCAGCACCGCGCCTCCGCCAAGGTGCACGCCGGGGCGCAGGTCGGCTTGGGGCACGAAGTGCCAGACCCTGTCGCGCGGCAGGGGGTCGAGCCGCACCCCGCGGGCGATGCGATCGCCGCTCAAGGCCCGGACTGCCTCCAGGGGCCGCTGCACGCCGTCGAAGATGGCATTGAGCAGGCCCGGCCCCAGCTCCACCGACAGGGGGTAGCCGAGCCCCTCGGCCGCCTCGCCGGGGCGCAGCCCCTCCGTGTTCTCGTAGAGCTGGACCAGCGCGGTGTCGCCGTCGCGGCCGATGACCTCGCCCACCAGCCCGAGCGCGCCAACCCGCACCTGCTCGCCGATCACCGTCTCCGGCAGTTCCAGCCGCACGATGGGGCCGTTGATTTCCAGGATCTTGCCCATGATGTCCTCATCTCAGGAGACAGGGGTACTGATACCTCTGTCCCCTGTCCCCTGTAACCTGCTACCCATGCACCAATGTCCCCAGGTCCGGCGCACTGGCGAACAGGCGCTCCATCACCACACGCGCCAGGTCGTCCGCCAGGCGCTCCTGGCGCGCCTCGAAGGTCTGGTTGACCTGAGCCCGGTCGTCGGCGAGGCGCACCCGCACGCCGCCATCGCTCGGCCGTTCCAGCAGCGCCAGCGTGAGCTGCCGCCCCGGTGCGACGTCGGCGGCGATTTGCGGCCACTGGTCGGCCAGACGGGCATAGTCGGCGGCGTTCACCTCCGCCACCAGGTCGCCAGCCGGCAACTGGGCGACGGCGGCGCGCAGCAGCCCGGTCAGGGCGGCATCGTAGCGCGGCGTGTCCTTCACCAGCTCGCGCAGGCGCTCGCGCATCTGCGCCAGGACCGATTCGGTCAGCGCCCAGCGCAGGCGGTCCAGATCGGCGGCCAGACGGGTCTCCGCCGCCTGGGTGCGGCGGCGCACGATGTGTTCCGCCTCCGCCTTGGCTGCGAGCACCTCGCGCTCCTCCTTGAGCTTGATGCGCGCCTCGAACTCGGCGCGGATGCGGTTGCGCGCCGCCTCGGCGTTCCTCAGATGCTCCCGGGCCAGGCTCTCGGCCTGGCGGAGCAGGGCCTGTTCCAGTTGGCTGACTTGACTGTCCGTTTCCATAGTCTCAATCCATCAGGCCGCGGATTCGAACGGGTCGTGCCCGCCACCCTGCGCCTGCCGCACGCCGCTCATTTGAGCGCCTCCGGCCCGAGCACCGCGCGCACGACCTCGTCCACGGCGGGGGCATAGTCCTGCGGCGCGTGCAGAGACGGCAGCTCGGTGACGACGATGCGGCCGCCCTCGTTGCGCAGCCGATTGAGCCAGGGGCCGCCGCCATGGGCCAGGTGCGCCTCCACCAACACCAGGGCCTGGGCGCCCTCGCGCACCAGTTCGGCGAGGACGGCCTCGACACGGTCGGCATCGGCGTCCGGGTAGACCTCGGCGCCGATCAGATTGAAACCCTCGGTGAGGCCTGCGCTGCCCAGCACCACCAAGCGGCCGCTGGCCTGCGGGCGGGTCGAATCGGTCTTCATGCGCTGACCTCAGAGCCTGCCCAGCAGCAGGATGGACATCACTAGGCCGTAGATTGCGATCCCCTCGGCCAGTCCCAGATAGATCAGGGTGCGGCCGAACATCTCCGGCTTCTCGGCGATCACCGCCAGAGCGGCGGAACCCACCGGGCCCAGGGCGATGCCGGCACCGATGGCGGCCAGGGCCGTTGGGAGCCCCACCCCGATGATGGCCAGGCCGAGGCCGAGGGAGATCTCGCGAGCGCCGCCGGCGGCGGTCTCCTGGGCCAGGGCGTGGTCCACGCTCAAGAGGAGAAAGCCTCCCATCGCCAGGGCATAGACGAGGACGTTGGCGAGGACGCCTCCCTTGAGCCAGCGCGGCAAGTCGCGCGGCAGGTGCCTGGGCCTCATCTCCAGGTAGATCCCGGTCGCGATCAGCGCCGCGACGCACAATCCCATCAACCCGATCAGCCAACTCATCGATTTCTCCTCGTCAAGTGACAAACACTCATCCCTGCCCACGGACCGGCACCAGTCGCAGGGGATTGAACTCCACACCGTCGCCGCTGAAGAAGCGGGAAAAGCCCTCGTAATACATGAGACGCAGGGCCTGGATGGCGACGATGCCGCCTTCCAGCACGATGATCACCACGTTGCCCAGCACCACCGTCAGCCAATGCCCGACGCCGTCCATGCCCCGGGCCAGGGTGAAGACGGCCAGGGCCAGCGCGACATGGTTGAGGCTGAAGGCCGCCACCCGCAGGAAGGACAGGGTGTTGGCGAACAGATTGATGCCCGTCTCCAGGGTCTCGATGAACGTCACTAGGAGGCGCTCGCCGAGGCCGGCAGGGCTCTCCAGCCACTTGAACGCGGCGATGACGACCAGGCCGAGCAGCGCCACGACGGCGCTCGGGATGCCGAACGCCTCGCCGGTGAAGACGGCGCGCAGCCCCGACACCATGGCCAGGTAGAAGGTGAGCCCGGCCAGGCCGGAGGCGTCGAACAGGGCCTGCGCGGTATGCCCGGCCCTCAGACGGTTGTAGGTGTTGATGAGGAGCGTGGCGCAGATGAAGCCCACCCCCCCGTACACCGCCAGGACCAGCATCTCGGTGGCGTCGTGCAGGGGCGACTGCCAGAGGGGGTGCAGTATCTCCTTGTAGCCGAAGACGCTGCCGTAGAGAAAGCCGAACAGCATGGACGCGGCCCCCGCGCACATGCCCACCACACGCAACCAGTTGAGCCTGCCGCGCAGCAGAGAGGCCAGGGCCAGGATCACCGCCCCGTGCCCCACATCGCCGAACATGGCGCCGAACAGGAAGACATAGGTCACCGCGAACAGCAGCGAGGGGTCGAATTCGCCGTAGCGCGGGATGCCGTAACTCTTGACCAGCGGCACGAACGGCTTGAGCCAGAACGGATAGACGAGCAGCGACGGGATCTGGCCGGCCTCCCCGGGTGCGGGCGCCCGATGCTGCATCAGGTAACGGCCGTGGAAGCGCGTCGCGAGATCAGTCTGCAATGCCTTGAGGTCGCGCCTGGGTACCCAGCCGGTGAACACCACCAGCTGTCCCTTGCCGCGCACCCCCTGCAGCGAGGCCTCGGCGAGCGGTCGCGCCAGCATGAGCTGGACGCGGATCTCCCGGATGCGCTCACCGTAGCGCGAGATGTTCTCGCCCATCAGCCGGCAGTGGGCGCCGTACTCGGTCTCCAGCCGCCTGGCCTCGGCGGCCAGGAAGTTGCGCGCCTGCTCCGGGTGGGTCTGCAATTCCTTGGGCACGGGCAGATCGCGCCAGCCGGCCTGGGACAGCAGCCCGCCGATCTCGTCGCCGGCGCCGCGCGGCCCGGCCACCACGGCGAAGGCCTGGTCCTCGGTCCGGTCGAACACCGACAGGAGGTAGCCGGCGAGCTGCAGGGCCTCCTTGAGGCGCCTGACGTTGGCCAACGGCACCTGGCCCAGCCGTGCATCCAGCAGCGCCTGGGGGCGGAACAGGCGGGAGAGATCGAGGTTCAGGCCCTCGAGCCGGGCGAAGGTCTCCTGCAGGGCGGCGAGGCGTTTCTGTTCTTCCTTGATGCGCTGCTCGTTTTCGCTCAGAGACGAGCATCCATGCCAGAGCTGGCGCAGCCAGTCGTTGATCTCCTCCAGCTCGCGCAGGCTGGGGGCGACGGCGTCGGCCGGAATCTCGGGCACGGGGCCGCCGTAGTGCTCGAGGATCTTCACCAGCCGGGATTCCGCCTCCTGGAAGACCTCGCGGTAGCGCTCGGCCGGCGTATCGGGCAGGGCTTGGCGGAGGGCCTCGCCGGCCTCGTGAGCCGGGGCGAAATTGCCGTGCCGGGCCAGCAGCAGGGCGGCATCCTGGGCCTCGCTGGCGAGAAACCAGAGCGTGACGCGGGCCATGGGCAAGGCGCGGAACATCAGCTGCCCCCGACGAGGTCCGGTCCGATCGCCAGCTCGATGTGCGCTAGCGGCAGTCTCAGGTGGCGGCCGCGCATGATGGCGCGCACGGCGCGCAGGTTCTGTTCACGCAGGATCAGGTAGGCGAAGGCGCGCGCCAGGGCGCTGGCGCCGACGGCGAGGATGCGCGTGGCGTTGCGCCTGGCGACCGATTCCAGGCGGCGAAACACGTCCACGATGCTCTCGGCCCCGTCCAAGGTCCGCGTCAGGGGGGCCGGCAGTTGCGCCATGACCGCCTCCATGCTGGGCTGGGTCACCAGTTTTTGCAGCAGCTGCCCCGACAGGCGATAACCCGTGCCGACCAGCAGGTAATAGACCTGAGCCGCGGGCAGTTCGTAATTGAAGCGATAGCGCAACAGCCAGACCAGGTTGATGCGATCGATCAGGTCGGCCATCAGCATGCGCAGATCGCGACCCACCTCGCCGTCCAGCGCCTTGGCGCGGCGCACCAGACCTTCGTAGTAGGCCCGGTCCAGGGTGGCGTCGAGGATGAAGGGGTCGCGCGACTCCTCGAAGGCGCGCAGGGCGTGGCGCACAATGTCGGCATAGGGGCTCGACTCCAGGCGGCGGAACAGCTCGATCTCGTCCTCGGTATGCACCAGGCTCTCCAGGTCGAGGCGCGCGAAGGGGCCCATGTTCACCAGGCGGCCGGCAACCGCGGCCGGCCGTTCCTCGGCCATCTTGGCGCGCAGCAGGGTCTTGACGTTGGACACCTCGAAGCGCTCGGTCCAGTAGAGGATGAACTGGCGCGCCGCGCCCTGCAGGGGGCGCACGATGATCAGGGTCTCCTCCAGCAACTGGGTGATGATGCGGCTCTCCAGGGACAGACTGTCCTGGCTTCTGTAGCCGGCCGCCAGATTGGGCAGCCCAAGCTGCGCCAGGGTCTGGGCCATCTCGGCGTCAGGGGTGCGCATCAGCGCGCCGTACTGCTCAGGCGACCAGAGCCGTTCGGAGAAGAGGCTGACGCGAGTGTTGAGAAAGGCGGACATGGGGCTAGCCCGGATGTTTCGTGGGGACGCGGGAGGAAGGCGAGGCGGAGTGCGAGCATATGCGCGCATCCCGCGCGTAGCCCATAGCGTGGCCCATGGTCGCCAGGCGGGGGCGCATTGACACCGCAGTTCGGCCGCCAGCGCCCGCCTGGCCCGACGGTGCGAAATGGTCTTCTGCCAGCCTGCCCGTCAGGGCAGGCCGGGCGCGACAAATGTTCGAAGTCAGGGGCGGCCTCATGAAATATCCGGGCTAGCCGCGACCGGGATCCAATCGCCGCTCAGTATCTGGGATCCAGCAGCAGCACCATGGCCGCTGCGACGGCTTCCTCCTCGTGACGTGCCGCCAGTTCGCGCAACGCACGCTGACGTTCTTCGTATTTTCGGGTCAATTCGGCCACCGTCTGCTCGGCCCGCGACTCGACCTCCTTCAGGTAGGGGGCGCGCAGCTCCTGGATGCCGGCCTCGAAACGCGCCTCGGCCTCGCGGGCGCTCTCCAAGGTCTCGTTGATGAGGCGCTCGCGCTCCTGTGCGGCGCCTTCGATGATCGCCTCGGCCTTCGCCTCGGCATCGAGCAGTCGTTTGAGGGCGGCTTCCATGTCAGGTCAAGGCTGTCGGGTTTCAGGCCTCAGTGTGGTATTGGCGCCGCTACGCGGCGCAAAAAAACTGTCACCCTCCGCCAGTCACCCGGACCCTGACGAGCTCCTCGCCCGCCGGGTCGACCACGTGCACGGCACAGGCGATGCAGGGGTCGAAGCTGTGTATGGTGCGCAGGATCTCGATGGGCTGTTTCGGATCGTGCAGCGTGTGTCCCTTCAGCGCCGCCTCATAGGCACCGTCCTGGCCCTGGGCATCGCGCGGCCCGGCGTTCCAGGTGCTGGGGACCACCGCCTGGTAGTTGGCGATCTTGCCGTCCTCGATGATGATGTAGTGGGCGAGCGCCCCGCGCGGGGCCTCCATGAAGCCGGCGCCGCGCGCCTTGCGTTTCCAGGTCGAGGGGTCCCAGAGCTGGTCGTTGAAGGTGGCCACGTCACCCGCCTTGATGTTGGCGATGAGCCGGTCGTACATGCCCTGCATGGCGTCGGCGATGACCTTGGTCTCCAGGGTGCGGGCGGCGGTGCGCCCGAGCGTGGAGTAGAGGGCGTCGACAGGGGCGTCCAGTGTCTTCAGGGTCATGTCCACCAGGGACTTGGTCTGCTCGTGGCCACTGGCGTAGAGCATCAACACCCGCGCCAGGGGCCCCACCTCCATCGCCTTGCCCTTCCAGCGCGGCGACTTCAGCCAGGAGTATTTGGCGTCCACATCCAAGTATTCGTAAGGGGGCTTGGGCCCGGTGTAGTGGAACTCGGTCTCGCCATCAAAGGGGTGCAGGCCCTTGTCGTCCCCCACGCGGTAGCGGTACCAGGAATGGGTGACGAACTCCTGGATCTCGTTGTCGGCGTAGAGGTCCACCGGGTGGATGGTGCTGAGGTCCCGATCGAGGATCGCGCCGCGCGGGATGAGGAAGGATTTGGCTGTCCAGATGTCCTCCGCCGGGAACTCGCCATAACAGAGGAAGTTGCCCAGCCCTTCGCCCTGGGCGGCCCAGTCCTTGTAGAAGCCGGCGATGGCCAGGGTGTCCGGCACGTAGACCTGGTCGACGAAGTCGCGCATCTTCTGGATGACGCTCGCCACCGTCTGCAGGCCCACCATGTTCACCGCCGTGGCATCCTGACCGCCGCCCACGCCAGCCTCGGCGCTATGCACCGAGATCGGGCTGGGCACCCCGCCGACGAGGAACATGGGGTGGGGGTTCTTGCCGCCGAAGATGGCATGCAGCTTGACTACATCGCGCTGCCATTCCAGGGCCTCGAGGTAGTGCGCCACCGCCATGAGGTTGGCCTCGGGCGGCAGTTTGTAGGCCGGGTGTCCCCAGTAGGCGTTGGCGAAGATGCCCAGCTGGCCGCCTTCGACGAAATTGCGCAGCCGCTTCTGCACGTCGGCGAAATAACCCGGCGAGGACTTGGGCCAGGGGCTGATGGACTGGGCGAGCTGCGAGGTGGCCTTGGGGTCGGCCTTGAGCGCCGCGACCACGTCCACCCAGTCCATGGCGTGCAGGTGATAGAAGTGCATGACGTGGTCGTGCACGAACTGGGCGGCGATCATCAGGTTGCGGATGATCTGGGCGTTGGGGGGGATGGCATAGTCCAGGGCGTCCTCCACCGCGCGCACCGAGGCGATGCCGTGCACCAGGGTGCACACGCCGCAGATGCGCTGGGCGAAGGCCCAGGCGTCGCGCGGGTCGCGACCGCGCAGGATGATCTCGATGCCGCGCACCATGGTGCCGGCGGAGGAGGCGCGGGTGATCCGGCCGGAGGCGTCGGTTTCCGCCTCGATGCGCAGGTGGCCCTCGATGCGGGTGATGGGGTCGACTACGACGCGTTGGGTGGCTGCCATCGTTGTGCTCTCTCACTCATTGGTTCAGTAATTCCGTCAGGACGCGGTACTGCTGCTCGGCCTCGCGGTTCTCCGTGCCCTGGTCGTTGGCGATGGTCTCGCAGGTTCGCGCCATGCGCGCATTCATGGCCGCGCTCCAGGCCAGATTGCCGGCCCGCTCCGGGGGTGTGACGCAGAGGAGGGCCGCCTTGGCGACGAAGTGGCCGGCCTGGTTGCGCCAGTCCGCCTCCTTGCCGCATTGGGTGTAGGTCTCCACGCTGGCGGTCTTGGCCGCCTGGAACACCACGCTGAGCTCCGCCTCGCTGATGTCCGGACGCTTGGCCGCGTTGACGGCCGCCACCACGCGCGGATCCTCGCACAGGCTCAGCACGTTCTCGGTGAAACGTGCCGCCACCATGCGCTGCTGGACGGGGGTCAGCCTGTTGAGGGCTGACTTGAATTCGCTGTCGTTACTGATGCTCATGGCCTCATGCTCCTTGCGCTGCGGCCTCTTTCGCGGCCGTGTCGGACTTGACCAGGTGTTCGGCGATGAGCTCGGTGAGCCCCACCACCGGCATGTCCATCTGGTAATGCTCCAGTCCCTCCTCGAGGACGATGCGGCAGTTGGCACAGGCCGTCACCAGGGTCTTGGCGCCGGTCTCCTCGAGCTGGGCCTTCTTGCGCTTGAAGGCGATCAGGCGCAGCGCTTCGGCATCCTCGTTGGCACTCACGCCGCCGCCCCCGCCGCAGCACCAGTTGTATTTTCCCGGATCGGACATCTCGACGAAGTCCTTGGCCACCATCTTCAGGAGGTTCCTCTGCGGCTCGATCACGCCGCCCCGCCGCACGATCTGGCACGGGTCGTGGAAGGTGAGCCGGGTCTCCTCGAAGCCCTCGGTCTTGAGCAGCCCCTGGGCACGGAACTGGTCCAGCACCTCGAGGATGTGCAGGACCTCGAAGGTGTAGGGTCGGCCGATCAGGTTGGGCCCTTCCCAGCGCAGCGCGGTGTAGGCATGACCGCATTCGGGGCTCACCACCGTCTTCACCTTGAGCCGCTCGGCCCCGTTGACGATGCGCGAGACGATGACGCGGGCGATGTCCGACACGCCGATCTGGATGCCGCTGTTGGTGGCCTCGAAGGCGTCCGAGCACAGCGTCCACGTCTTGCCCGCCTGCTTCATGATCTTGGCGATGGCGCCCAGGTATTCGGGGAAGTTGATGATCTCCATGGAGGAGAGCAGGATCATGTATTCCGCGCCCTCCTTGTCCACCGGCACCTCGAGGCCGGTGTCCGCCTCGATGTGTTTGATCTGCGCCGCGACCGCCGGCCAGCGCACGCCCATGGGGCTGCCGATCTCGACCGTGCGCTTGGTGGCGCCGATCACACCCTCCGGCGCGTGGCCGGCGACGGCCATGCCCTCGCGTAGTCTCCGGATCATGTAAACGATGTCGTTGCCTACCGGGCAGACCAGGGAGCAGCGCCCGCATAGGGTGCAGCTGTCGTAGACCAGTTCACGCCACTGCCCGAGCTCCTCGTCGGTGAGCGGGCGGGACAGGTTGAGCCGCTTCTTGATGCGGCCGAGCAGGGTGTATTCCTGCTCATAGACCCGGCGCAGGGGCTCCAGCTTGTGGATGGGGGTGTATTTGGGGTCGCCCGACTCGGTGTAGAACAGGCAGGCCTCGGCGCACAGCCCGCAATGCACGCAACTCGCGAAAAAGCTGGCGATGGGCGCGTCGATGACCTCCTTGAGGACGTTGATGCCCTTTTCCAATGATGCAGTCATACCGATCCCTCCCCATAGCCAAGCAGGCGGCGAGCAAACATACCTGTCCTCTGTCCTCTGAACCCTGACCCCAGTCTCATACCGGCACCCCTTTCTTGGCATTGATGTCGCCGTTGAACCAGCGCGAGCCCCAGGCGGTGAAGGCGTGGAAGAGCTTGGTGAACGGCAGGAAGATCAGCAGCAGCTCGGCGGTGAGGATGTGCAGGGCCAGCAAGGTGGTGTAGGGCAGGAAGAGGTGCTTGACCGCGAGATACCCGGTGAGCACCGGCAGGAAGGTGAGGGTCCAGGTGAAGTAGTCCTCGAAGGTGGAGAGGTAGCGTTTGACCGGCTTGTTGATGCGGTCCACCAGCACCACCACCATGGCCGCCAGGGTGACCACCGTGACGGCGTCGATCACCTGGGAGGGCAGCCCCGGCCAGGCCAGGCCGGTGAGCGACTCGATCAGCTTGATGTGGGGGACGAACAGGAAGACGATGATGGCGAGTCCGACGTGGAAGATGTAGCCGCCGATGTAGCTCACCGGGGAGCGCTTGACCATGCCCGGCGGCGGCAGGGAGCGACGCAGGATGGTGTGCCATCCGCTGGCGCCGGGGCGGCTGCGCGGCGCGGCCAGGTCCGCCTTGCGACCCAGGGTGTAGATCTCCGCCAGGCGCCAGAGTACGCCGAGAAGGAAGATGCTCAGCGCGATGTCCAGGCCGGGACCGCGGACCCAGGTGAGGAATTGCAACTCGTTCATCGATCGTCTCCGTTACGGCCAAGATGGGCGGTCTACGGTAAGCGGCGGGCGGTCACGTGGCTCACGGTCACCCAGGCAAGCCGACCTTGGCCCGCTGGATCACTTCTCCAGGTCCGCCAGGGTGGCGGTCTCGTGGGCGGCCTTGGCGGCCCCTTTCCTGGCCCGGTTGGCGATGGACACGGCCACGCCCACCGCCGCCCCGGCCACCGCCGCCCCGGCCACGAGCTTCAGCGGGTCGGCCGGCATGGACAGGGCCTTGTAGAAACCGCCGGCGTCCCAGAAATCCGGTTCCGAACAGCCGATGCAGCCGTGGCCGGACTGGATCGGGAAGGACGACCCATCGTTCCACTTCACATGGGCACAGGCGTTGTAGGTCACCGGCCCCTTGCAGCCCAGCTCGAACAGACACCAGCCTTGGCGCGCCCCCTCGTCGTCGAAGGTCTTGGCGAACTTGCCTTGGTCGTAGAAGGGTCGGCGATAGCAGCGGTCGTGTATGGTCTCGCCGTAGAAGGCGCGCGGGCGGCCCAGCCTGTCCAGCTCGGGCAAGCTGCCGAAAGTCAAGTAGTGAGCCAGCACCCCGGTCATCACCACGGGGATGGGCGGACAGCCGGGGATGTTGACGATGGGCTTGTCCTTGATGATGTCAGACACCGCCACCGCCCCGGTGGGGTTGGGATGGGCCTTGGGGATGCCGCCGTAGGCGGCGCAGGAGCCGACGGCGACGATGGCCGCGGCCTTGGGCCCCACCTCGCGCAACAGGTCCAGGTTGCTGCGGCCGGCGATGCAGGAATAGGCCCCATCGAGACCGGTGGCCACCGAGCCGTCGATGATGAGGACGAAACGGCCCTCGTTCTCCGCCACCGTCTTGTGCAGGACCTCCTCGGCCTGATGACCGGCCGCGGCCATGAGGGTCTCCTGGTAGTCCAGCGAGATCGCGTCGAAGATCAGCCCCTCGATGGACGGCGAATGGGAGCGGGTGATGGACTCGGTACAGCCGGTGCACTCTTGGAAGGGCAGCCAGATCACCGACGGCCGCGGGGCACGCGCCAGGGCCTCGGCCATGGCCCGCCCGGCAGTGGGCGGCAGGGCCATGAGGGAGGCCAGGGTGGCACAGTACTTCAGGAAGCTGCGGCGGGAGATGCCCTGCCACGCGAGATTTTCCAGAAGATTGCCGTTCCTGTTCATGGTGGACGGGCTCCTTGCAGAAGATTCGGACAGGACCGATCTCAGTTTAGATCATTTAGCAGATTATTCAGACGCTCCAATCCCATTTTCACATCGTCCGGGTGGGCGAGTGCAAGCTCGGGGATGCGTGCCACCTCGATCAGCTCGCTGACCCGTACCCCGGCCTCGTTGTGGTGACTCACCCACCACACCCCCGGGCAGGCCGTCTCGTTGAAGGTGGACAGACCGCCCGCCATGAGACGGATCTCGACCTCGCCTCGGCCCAGGCGTTGCGCGAGCCATTCGCGGTCGGCGGGCGAGAAGGGCAGACTGGCGAGATCGATGGCACCGCCCTGCCCAGTCGCCAGCAGCCGCTGCAACAGGGCGGCGATCTCGCCCAGCAGTGCCTGGGCGTTGCCGGTCAGCCCCCCCGCGGCGTGCTCCGCCTTGATCGGGATGTCGTCAAGCGCCATGCCGCCAGCGCTCCAACTGTGCGCGGACGAGGCGGCAGGCCTCGGGCACCGCGGCAGCCACTGCAGGGCTCAAGTGCTCGCCCCAATCCACCTCCTTCGGCTGTATCGCCACCAAGGCGCGCCGGGCCGGCCATCGCCCGGTCAGCTTGGCGATGGCCATCAGGTCGGCGAGTCCCACCTCGTGCACGCTCATCTTGCGATGGCCGCTGACGAAGGCGTCCATCGCGTCGCCCACCAGCAGGCGTACCGTGCCCGGCGCGGCATCGAGCTCAGCCGCATCCACCACGATGAGCGCTTCGGCCTCTTCGATGGGGCCGGCCAGGGTGAAGGAGAGGGTGCCGCCATCGAGGTAGTCCACCCCGTCGGCCGATGCTGCGTCCCCGCCCAGGGCGCGTATGACGTGTGTGCCGACCCCCTCGTCCTTGAGGAGGGTGTTGCCGATGCCCAGCACCAAGGTCTTCATCTGGTAAAAGCTAGCAGCCGGCAGGCAAATGACAACCCGGCTGGGCGGCTCGTTGCCGGTTGTCGGCCGCCCGCGGCAGGCAGGTCATGAACCCTGCGCTATACTGACGTGGCGCACACTTCATACCCCTGCCCATGTGCCTCGCCATCCCCATGCGTGTCGAAGCGGTTTCCGGGCTGATGGCCCGCTGCCAGGCCCTGGGGCACGCGCGGCAGGTCTCCCTCCTCCTGCTCCAGCACGAGCCACCCGCGGTGGGGGATTACGTGATGGTGCATCTGGGCCAGGCCATGCAGAAGGTGGCCGAGGAGGAGGCCCGCCAGGCCTGGCAGCTCTATGCCCAGATCCTGGCGGAACTGGGCACCCCCATTGCGGGGGAACCCTTCGCGGCAGAGGCCCGGGACTGAGCGTGCCTCAGTCCGGCACGGATCGGGCCTGGGCCTCGGCGCGAGCCTGACCTTCGGGATCGGGGATGGCCTGCACCGCGTCGAGGGCATCCTTGAGCGTCTCCTCGGGCAGCGAATTGAGGCTCTCCGCCAGCACCTCGGCGGCATCGATCGTGTCCTGTTCCTCGGGCAGGGAGTCGGTGTCCAGGTTGGCGACCAGGACCGCGGCCGCCCCGGCCACCTGCAGCAGCCTCTGGCGTTCGCTCATGAGCAGCTCGATTTCCTTGCGCAGCAGGGTGACTTCCTCACTGTTCAGGGCGGATATGGACATGGGTGACCTCTCGGCTGACGTGTTGCAGGTGGAATATTATCCCAGATCGTCCATTAGACCGGCCCGTGCCTTCGATCGACAGACAGGGTATGCGAGTATCACGGCCTTCGAGACAAGGTGACGGCCTACGCGGGCCTCGCTTGCCCCTGGCCGGTCATTTTGCGCGCAACTGGCCACTGCGCTTCGCTTGCTCGAGACTCGCGGGGATGAGGAGAGTATCCCCGCTCGTTTTCTCGGCGAGGTGTTCAACCTCGCCTGCTACAGTCGCGCGCAAACTGCCTCGACCATGGGCGGCGCGCCTTCCCGCGTCCTAATGGACAATCTGGGATTATCCGACCAAGCCCTTGGATATAACCGTCCGTGTTACTGCGACCCGTCAGCCTGGATGAATCGGTCTTAGGCCAGGCCCTCGCCTGGGACCTCTACACCGCCAGCGGCACCCTGCTGGCGACGGCCGGCACCCGCATCGAGACACCGGAACAGTTGCGCCGGCTCAGCGAACGACCCCTCTTCCGCAGGCCCGACGGCGTGAGCGCAGAGGGCAATCCGGCCCAACGCCTGCAGGTCGCCGGCGGGGCCCTGGCCGATCTGCTCGCCGCCCCGCCCGAACCACGCCTGGTGGCCGCCGTGCAGGCACAGGCGGGGGCGCTCATCTCCCTCTATTTCCAGGACGCCGAGGCCGCCCTCGGGCTGGTCAGACTGATCCCGCTGCCAGGCACGGCCGTGCGCCACTGTCTGCACAGCGCGCTGATTGCCCTGGTCATGGCGGAGGCGCTGGGTTGGCCGGAACGGCGGCTCACCTCGCTCACCTGTGCGGCCCTGACCATGAACCTCTCGGCGATGCCGCTGCACGAGCACCTGGCCATGGGCGCCCGGTTCCTGACCGATGCCCAGCGTCAGGCCATCCGGCAACACCCGACACGCAGCACGCAGCGCCTCGTCGACGCGGGGGTGGAGGACCGCGAATGGCTGGCGGCAGTGCTCGCCCATCACGAGCACCTCGATGGCAGCGGCTATCCCGCCGGGCTCTCCGGCGAGGCGATCCCGCTGCCTGCCCGCATCCTGCGGGTGGCCGACTATTACTGCGACAAGGTGGCCGGCCGTCACTACCGGCCACCGCGCTCCCCCGAACAGGCCTTGCGCAGCCTGTTCGGCTCCGAACGACAGCGGCTGGACATGCATCTGGCGGCCCACCTGCTGCGCCGGCTCGGGCTCTACCCGCCCGGCACGCTGCTGCGTCTGGCCAACCGCGAGACCGCCGTGGTGACGCGCTACCCCGGTCGGCGCAAGGCCCTGCGGCAGGTGGTGAGCTTCCTGGACTATCGGGGCCGTGCGCACGAGCGGCCGCAGGTGCGCGACATCAGCCAGCACGCCATCGTCGGCCCGGCCGAGCCGGATCCCAAGTGGCCGCCCATCGTCTGGGAACGGCTGTGGGGGTATTGAGCCCGCAAGCGCCGGGGTTCAACCCGCCCGTGCGCCGACCAGCCGGTCGAGCACGCGCGCGGCGGCCTGGAGACCGAAGCTTGCCGTCACACAGACCGAGGAGCCGTAGCCGGCACAGTTCAGGCCATGGATGCGGCCGTCCTCGGGCCGTTCGTAGCAGGCACCGCCATCGCCGCGCGGCAGGCGCAGCGGCTCGGTGGAGTGGACGCACTCGACACCGAAGCGCCGGCCCGGCTCGCGCGGAAAACCGTGCCGACGGCGCAGGTGGGCGCGCAGCTTCGCGAGCAGCGGGTCGCCGCTGGTGAGCGCCAGGTCGCTCACGCGCACCCGCGCGGGGTCGGTTCGCCCCCCGGCACCGCCCACGCAGGTGAAGGGCAGCCGTTCGCGCAGCGCATGCACGATGAGCGCGGCCTTGGCCCGGGTATGGTCTATCGCGTCCACGACGTGGTCGTATCGCTCCGAGAGCAGCGCGGCCACATTGTCCTCGGTGACGAATTCCTCCACGCCGACCACCCGGCAGGCGGGGTGAATCTCACGGATGCGGCTCGCCATCGCCTGGACCTTGGCCAGCCCCAGGGTGGCATCGAGGGCATGCACCTGGCGGTTGATGTTCGACTCCGCGACATGATCGGGGTCGATCAGGGTCAGGCCGCCGATCCCGCTGCGGGCCAGGGCCTCGGCCACCCAGGAGCCGACGCCCCCGACGCCGATCACGCATACCCGGGCGCCTGCCAGGCGCTCCAGGGCGTCACCGCCATACAGTCGGCGCACGCCGCCGAAACGGCGCTCCACATCCACGGTGTGCAGGGTGGGGCTCAAGTCGGTCATAGACTGGCCGAGCAACGCAGGGATGGGATATGGTGCATGCCAAGACCAGGCCCGTCCAGACGACCGACAAGCACTGAGGCTTTGGCGATGACGAGGGTGATGAGAGGTTGGCCCGAGGCGAGCTCATCTCACCCGCCCTGCATCTCCAGACGCCGCATGGGCATTTCGTCCACCCGCTGGAACACCGCATCGAGATTGGCCGCGTCGAGCGGAACACGCAGCTTCTCGCCGCCATCCTGTAGTCAACAAATAGAACTGTCCGGTTTCGTAGCACATAAACTGTCCGCTCTTCAGCGCCGCGGCGGACCCACGCGGCGGTCTGTAAGTCGGGTTGTTGTTGCAACTGACCGTCGGCGCTGTAGCCCGCGAGCCTTCGCGGGCCATGGAAGATCGCCAGCCGCTCATCCAGCTAGCGATGCACCCGCACCCTGACCTTCACGTAGTGCAGGCGATAGCGATCCGCCGGGATTTGCAGCCTCGATCCCGCGAAGGCGACACAGATGTCCTTGCCCACCACCCGCTCATGCTGCTCGCACAGGATGTCGTCGAGTTCACCCCCGATCCAAGGCACGAAGGCCGATCCCTCCTCCATGGCGGGCTGCATGAACTCGGCGTTGAACGCCGAAAGACTACACCTCCTCGAGGTAGCGATTGGCCGCCGCCATGTCGGTGAACCCCGCGGCCGCCAGCTCCTTGGGCAGCCTTGCCTTCGGGTGCGAAACATCCGCGTGATGCGCCCTCTGGCTTTCGGGCGAGTAGGCCGCAATCCTCTCGATGCCCAACCGCGCCATGGCCCGCCCGAACTGGGTGAGGTTGACCTTGTCCACCTTGCCGCCGGCTTGCGGCGTGTGCCAGTAGTGGCTGCCCCGGTCGGTATAGATCGCGGCAGGCAGCCCCCACGTCTCGATCACCTCCTTGACCCCGCGAAACGACGAGGCCACCCCTTCCTCCTCGACAAAGAACATCGCGTAGTGCTCGTTCGTGGCATCGTCCATCGTCACGATCAGATCCCAGTACTGCCCCGGCACCCATTCGTGCCGGCTGCCATCCTGATGCAAAAGCATCCCCGGCCAG
>JBBIKZ010000038.1:0-19877 GCA_037445185.1 Hydrogenophilales bacterium
GGGAAAGAAAAAAGCCCGGCATGGCCGGGCTCATCCGCACTGGCCGGCTTGTCGCCGGCCCGTGCTGCGGGGGTCTGGCACGGTCGCCCATGCCAGACCGACCCTCAGTCGGCGGTGCGGATATTCGCCGCCTGCAGCCCTTTGGGGCCGCTGGTGACGTCGAAGCTGACGCGTTGGCCTTCCTTCAGGGTCTTGAAACCCTGACCCTGGATCGCGGAAAAATGGGCGAAGAGATCGTCCCCGCCGCCTTCCGGAGAGATGAAGCCGAAGCCCTTGGAATCGTTGAACCACTTCACGGTGCCTGTAGCCATAACCTGAATTTCCTTAAAAATGACAAAAATGGGGATGAGCCCCGGATAGGGCGATGGTCAAGACGGCAGGGTGACGGTGGGAGAATGCCGCAGGGCTGCGACAACGGGACCAGACGACAACAGCACTACTTGATGATCGCTGCCCGCACTATGCGCGCTTTCGCCCCGACGCGCAATCTTTTTTTCCATTCGGCCGTCCATAGACTGGCGAGGGATCGCAGATCGGCGCGCAGCACGGGTTGTAGGTCGGCCTTCAGGCCGACGGGGTTAGTGTTGCGAAGTACGGTTGTCGGCCTCAAGGCCGACCAACGGCCCGACCTACAGGCCGAGGTGCACCACGAAATCGGCGGCGATACGGTTCAACCTGCCGTAGCAAGGCCCATGCAAAGACGCTGTTGGCAGGGGGCGGCGATGGTATCTTTGCCTATCGCCCGCAACCCGTCGCGCAACATCGTCCCGCCATGCACCCCGTGCAACCGCCCCGGTGCCGATTTGGCCGTAGTGTGATCGCCCCCCGCCTGTCCCGGCGCGCCGCGGTTTGGTGCTCGGCGTGCGCGTGCATGGCGCAGGTGGCGCCGCTCCAGGCCGGGCCGGGGCGGCGCCGCGGAGAGGCTGCGTGATCCAGGGCATCGGCACCGACATCGTCGACGTGGCCCGCATGTCGGCGCTGCACGCGCGTCACGGTGTCAGGTTGGCGCAGCGCCTGCTGAGCGCGCAGGAGCGATGCGACTATGACCGCGCGACCGACAAGGCACGGCTGCTGGCGAAGCGTTTCGCCGCCAAGGAGGCGCTCGCCAAGGCGCTCGGCACGGGCTTGCGCGCACCGGTGAGTCTCGCCAACCTGGGGGTGACCCACGATGCGCTGGGCAGGCCGCTGTTCGCCTTCAGTGCGGACCTGCTGGCGTGGCTCACGGCGCGGCGCATCGTCCGCGTCCACCTGAGCCTGAGCGACGAGCAGCACTACGCCGTGGCCTTCGTCATCGTCGAGGGAGAGACATGATCCCAGATTTATCATTGGGCCGGCCAGTGCCTACACCGGTCATACAGGCATGCTTGAAGGCATCGCCATTGTCACGCCACCAAGGCCTGCACGTGCCAGGGCCTCCGTCTGGCGGCATCTTTGCGCCCGTGCGCTTAGCCCTCGAGGCACACCATGGGCTCGTTGCCCGTGTGCAAACCTGCTCGCCATACGACTCGCCATCATCGCGTGCCCTAACGACAAATCTGGGATGAACACTCTACGCCTGCCCCTGGGCCCGCTGATGCTGGACATCGAGGGCACGGTCCTGAACGGGGATGATCGCCGCCGTCTGACGCACCCGCTGGTCGGGGGCGTGATCCTGTTCGCCCGCAACTACGAGGGCCCGGAGCAGATCGCCGAGCTGACGCGGCAGATCCACGCCCTGCGCACGCCACCGCTGCTCATCGCGGTCGACCAGGAGGGCGGCCGCGTGCAGCGCTTTCGCACCGGCTTCACGCCCCTGCCGCCGATGCGCGTGATCGGTCGACTGTGGGACGAGCATCCGCAGCTGGCCAAGCGCCTCGCGCGCGACGCCGGCTATGTCCTGGGGGCGGAACTGCGCGCCGTGGGTGTGGACTTCAGCTTCGCGCCGGTGCTGGACCTGGATTACGGGGTGAGCGGCGTGATCGGCGACCGCGCCTTCCACCGCCATCCGCAGGCGGTGACGGAGCTCGCGCACGCCCTCGTCCTGGGGTTGCACGAGGCGGGCATGAATGCCGTGGGCAAGCATTTTCCGGGCCATGGTTACGTCACGGCCGATTCGCATCTGGACGTGCCGGTGGACGAGCGGGACCTGGCCGACCTGGAGTTCGCCGATCTGGTCCCTTTCCGTCAGCTCATCGACCTGGGACTGGCCGGCATCATGCCGGCCCACGTCGTCTATCCGCGGGTGGACGACCGGCCGGCCGGCTTCTCGCGTCGCTGGCTCACCGACATCCTGCGCGGCGCCTACGGCTTCGAGGGCGCCGTCTTCAGCGACGACCTGGCCATGGAGGGGGCGCGCGTGGCGGGGGATGTCACGGCACGAGCGCGCGCCGCACTCTCCGCCGGCTGCGACATGGCCCTGCTGTGCAACCACCCGGAGCTGGCCGACGCGCTGCTCGCCCGGCTCGCCTGGCAGCCCCATGCCGTCACACTCATCCGGCTGGCCCGCATGCACGGCCGCCCACACCCCCCGGACCGGGTCACCCTGCACGAGAGCGCGCGCTATGTCCAGGCCGTGCACCGCCTGGCCGGCCTGGGTCAGGCGGACGCCGATCTGGCCCTCGACGACCCCAGCAACACCTGTGGCAAAAGTGGCACGACCTGAGCTCTCCCTGGATCGGGACACCGACCACGTCCATCATCACCTGGGACACCCCGGCGAGCACCGCTACCTGACGGCGGCGCTGTGGCTGACCCTCGGCTTCGCCTTCGTCGAGGCGGCGGCGGGCTGGTGGTCGGGCTCGCTGGCGCTGATCGCCGACGCCGGCCACATGCTCACCGACGCCACCGCCCTGGGCCTCGCCGCCCTGGCCGCCTGGCTCGCCCGCCGGCCGCCCTCGGTGCGCCACACCTACGGCCTGGTGCGCGCCGAGGTGCTGGCGGCGCTGGTCAACGGCCTGGTCATGCTGGGTCTGATCGCCTTCATCGCCGTGGAGGCCGTGGAGCGATTCGCCCAGCCGCGCGACATCCGCGGCGAGGCGGTCATCCTCGTCGCCACCATCGGCCTGTTGGTCAACCTGCTGGTGGCCTGGCGCCTGTCGCGCGGCCAGCGTGACATCAACACGCGCGCCGCGCTGCTACACGTGATCGGCGACATGCTGGGCTCGGTGGCGGCCATCACCGCCGGCGCGGTGATCCTGGCGACGGGCTGGACCCCCATCGACCCCCTGCTGTCCCTGCTGGTGGCCGGATTGATTCTCGTCTCTGCCTGGAGCCTGCTCACCGAGGCCCTGCACGTGCTGCTCGAGGGCGTGCCGCAGAACGTCGATCTAGCGGAGGTCGGGCGCGACCTGGCCGCCCTGAACGGGGTGGCGTCGGTGCACGATCTGCACATCTGGTCCCTGTCCTCCGGCAAGATCGCCCTGTCCGCCCACCTCGACCTCGTCCGCCTCGAAGACTGGCCGCGCATCCTGCTCGAGGCCAGACAGTTGCTGTCCCGGCGCCACGGCATCGGCCACGTGACCTTGCAGCCCGAGGCGAGGGATAATCCGGTCATCCAACACATGACCAAACATAAACACACCCCATGAACAGACGCCGTATCCATCCCAAGCATCGCATGAGTCGCGACGCCGAACGCCTGGTCTGGCTCGCCCAGGGGCTGGCGGAATCCGGCAGCCGCATCGAAGATGCCTATTGGGAGCGCGAATTGCAGCAGCTCATCGGCCGCCTGCTACAGGCCGGCCAGGAAGAGCCCATCAACCTCGCCCTGGACCGCCTCAACGAAACCCAGAGCCGCGGTTACGACGAACTGGCCGACATGATCGAGTCAGTCGCCGAGGGCGACCTGGTGGCCACCGCCGACGGCCCGCGCCATCTGCTGTTCATCGCCCTGCCCATCCTCGCCTGGTCGCGCTACAACCTGCCTGCCCGCCGCCTGCCGACTGAGGTGGTGACGGCCCTCACGACCCAGCTCGGCGCCCACGTCCTGGCGGCCGACACCCGCTGTGTCCTGGCCGATCACCTGTACAGCCCGGACCAGTTGCCCTACGGCTACGTGCAGACACGGCGTTATGCCGAGGCGCTCTGGCAAGCCCTGCGCGAAGGACGCGGCTTTCAGGAGGACGCCTCGCGTCTGGCCGAGGCGGTGCCCTACATCTCCGACGTGCGCTACGTGCTGGGGGCGGTGATGGTGGAGCCAGGCCGGCCCGTGTTCCGCTGGAACGAGGCGGATGGCAGCCGGGACAAGGCGCTCGAGCTGTGGCGGGCCCAGGGCGGCGCCAACCTGCAGGCCGTCCTGCCGGGCTGCGGCTTCGAGCTGCTGCTGCCCGACGCCTATTTCGCCGCCTGGCGCCGCGCCGACCGCGAGGGCAGGCCCTATTCCCTGCGCGCCGCCGTCGCCTATCTGCAAGCCACGCTCGATACCCCGCCGCATCAGCTACGCGCCGTGGTGGCCCCCTTCTACGACCGCAGGCTGGAGGAATGGCGGGTGAGCTTCGCCCTGCCGTCCGGCGACGTCGTACACGGTGTGGTCTGGCCCCTGCTGGGGACCGAGGACGAGGCGAGCGATACCGCCGCCGAGATCGAGCAGACCCTCAAGGCCGCAGGCGTCGGCGAGGTACTCGTGCTGCAGCAGCGTTTCGCCCTGGAGTACTGCGAAGACTGCGGCGCCCCCCTCTACGCCAACACCGAAGGCGATGTGGTGCACGCCGAGATGCCGGAGCAGGACAGCCACCAGGCGCCGACGCACCTGCACTGAGCCGGGATGGGCACAGGGCGATGCCGGGGACGCACCTACCGGCCAACAAGGACCCGGCGCCCGCCCCCGCGCGACCGGAGGCCCGGCTCGCCGAGTGCCGCGCCTGTCCCAGACTGGCCGCCTTCCTCGACGAGGTCCGGCAGCGTCACCCGGACTACCACTGCCGCCCCGTGTCCGCGTTCGGCGACGCCAACGCGCGCCTGCTTATCGTCGGCCTGGCACCCGGCCTGCACGGCGCCAACCGCACCGGGCGCCCATTCACCGGCGACCACGCCGGCATCCTGCTCTACGCGACCCTGCACGCCTACGGCTATGCCGACCGGCCGGTGTCCCTCGCCGCGGACGACGGCCTCGCCCTGACCGGCTGCCGCATCACCAACGCGGTGAAGTGCGTGCCGCCCGAGAACAGGCCGGACGTCGCCGAAGTCAGGCGCTGCAACGCCTACCTCGCCGCGGAACTGGCCCGGCTGCCCGCCGGTGCCGCCGTCCTCGCCCTGGGTCAGATCGCGCACGGCGCCGTGCTGCAGGCGCTCGCGCGCAAACCCGGCGACCATCTCTTCGGCCATGGCGCCTGGCACGACCTGCCGAGTGGGTGGCGGCTGTTCGATAGCTATCACTGCTCCCGCTACAATACCCAGACCCGGCGGCTCACCCCGGTCATGTTCCGGGCGGTGTTCGCCGGCATCCGCGATTATCTGGAGGGTCACTGAGCATGCCCGTCGTTACCATCAAGCTCGCCGGCCAGCTCGACCGCGCGCAGAAGAAGCGCATCGCCGAGGAGATCACCGACACCCTGGAGCGCATCGCCGGCAAACCGCGGCGCTACACCTACATCGCCTTCGAGGAACTGCCCGACGAGAACTGGGCCATCGCCGGGCAATTGCTGGACGAGGCGGACTGACGCCGCCGACCGCCGCTATTTCAGCAGCGCGATCCAGACCGGCAGCGTCGCCAGAAAGCCGAGACTGGACCAGCTGACGGTCAGGGCCGCCGCGCGCACGTCGAGTCGGAAGCGGTCGGCGAGGCTTGCGGCCATCAGCATAGTGGGCATGGCCACTTCCAGAATGGCGGCGGTCTGCGCCGCCTTGAGCTCGCCGAAGACAAGGCGCGCAAGGCCCAGCACGATGAGGGGGGCGATGACCAGCTTGACGCTGACGGCGGCGAGCACCGGCCGGTCGGGCCTGAGGTCGGCCCAGGGGATGGCGAGCCCGAGGGTGAAGAGCATGAGCGGGATGGTGGCCTGGCCCATGAACCTGGCGGCCTGAATGAGGGGGGCCGCATCGATGCCGGCGAAGTTGACGGCGAACCCCAGCACGAAGCCCCAGATGGGGGGCAGCCTGAGCACGGTGCGCGCGAGGCTTGCGCCCTGACCGCCGGGGTGGCCGAGGCGGGTGGCGATCCACACGCCCAGGGTCCAGACCAGCGGGGTGGAAGCCAGCACGTCGGCGAAGGCGGCGTAACTGCCGCCTGAGGGGCCGTAGAGGAAGGTCAGCACCGGATAGCCCATGAACAGCACGTTGCCGAAGCAGCCGGCGAGCAGGATGGCGGCGCGGGACTCCCGCGCGAGCCCCGCGCCCAGGGGCGAGCGGTAGATGAGCGGATAGAGCAGGGCCAGGCTCACGAGGATGCCGGCGACGGTGATGACCGGCACGGTCAGCATCTGGCGGTCGATGTGGGCCTGGGCAGCCAGGGCGAAGAGCAGCGGCGGCGCAAAGACGTCCACCACCAGCCGGTTCAGGCAGATGCGCAGACTGTCCGCCGGCGGATCGCGGCGGAAGCGGGCCCACAGACCGCCAGCCGCCACCAGCACCGCGATGGGTAGCCAGACCTGCAGGAAGAGTTCGAGGAGAAAGGCGTGGGACATGGGGCGCCGACATTATGCGGCGTCCGGGCTCGCCCGGCGGGGGAAGCCCCCAGGGAAACGCTGAAGAAATCGGCGAGCGGGATGAAGCGCAAGGCGCCCAGAGCGCAGCGACCGAGAAAACGAGCCATGGAAAATATCCTTCCATGGCGAGTTTCGGCGCAGCCACCTATCAAGGAGATAGGCGAGGCAGCGGGCCGACCGGCGAGCGCGGCGCAGGGGCCCCGCGGTGCGGGGATGCGACCGCGAGCTGGGATGCAGGGGGCGCCCAGAGCGGGCGCCGGCGGCCGAAGCACGGCATCTTCGCGCCCCCGCTAGGCGACTTTAGGCCACACTCGAGCGTTCGCGCGGGATGCACGCATCCGCGCGCACCTCGCCCTGCCATCATCCCGCATGCTCGTGGAATATCCGGGCCAGCCGGGCGGATGGCAAGGTTATCGATCCCAGTGTTGCATGCCGTCGACAGCTCAGTCGCCCTCCTCCGCCTCCATGCCCAATTCCTGGATCTTACGCGTGAGGGTGTTGCGGCCCCAGCCGAGCAGGGTGGCGGCCTCGATCTTGCGCCCGCCGGTGTGGTTGAGGGCCACCCGGATGAGGGTGCGCTCGAACTGCGCGCCGAGGTCGTCCAGGATGCCGTGCTCGCCGCGCGCGAGCCTCGCCTGGGCGGTGCGGGCGAGGGCCTCGGCCCAGTCGAGCGCCGCGTGCTGCGGTTCCTCCAGGGCCTCGGGCGGGAGGTCCTTGGGCTCGATGACCTGACCGGGGGCCATCACCGTGAGCCAGTGGCAGAGGTTTTCGAGCTGGCGCACGTTGCCCGGATAGGGCAGTCCCGTGAGCACGCGCATGGCCTCGTCGGAGACCTGCTTCATCTCCACGCCCAGTTCCCGCGAGCTCTTCTGCAGGAAGTGGCGCACCAGCAGCGGGATGTCCTCGCGCCGCTCCCTGAGCGGCGGCAGCTTGATGCGGATGACGTTGAGGCGGTGGAACAGGTCCTCGCGGAACAGCCCCTGCCGCACGCGCTCCTCCAGGTTCTGGTGGGTGGCGGCGATGACGCGCACGTTGACGCGGATGGGTGCATGGCCGCCGACCCGATAGAACTCGCCGTCGGCCAGCACGCGCAGCAGGCGCGTCTGCAGGTCGGGCGGCATGTCGCCGATCTCATCGAGGAACAGGGTACCGCCGTCGGCCTGCTCGAAGCGGCCGCGCCGCGAGCCCGTGGCGCCGGTGAAGGCGCCGCGCTCGTGGCCGAAGAGCTCGCTCTCGAGCAGGTCCTTGGGGATGGCCGCGGTATTGAGCGCGATCAAGGGCTTGTCGCTACGCGGGCTGTGGCGATGCAGCGCGCGGGCCACCAGCTCCTTGCCGGTGCCCGTCTCGCCGGTGATCAGCACGGTGGCGTGCGACTGGGCGAGCCGACCGATGGCGCGGAAGACGTCCTGCATCGCCGGCGCCTGGCCGAGTATGGCTTGACCGGTGAGGCTGGTCTCGCCGACCCCACCCTCCTCACGCCCGCCTTCCTCCAGGGTGCGGTGGATCAGTTCCAGAGCGTGGTTGACGTCGAACGGCTTGGGCAGATACTCGAAGGCGCCGCCGGAAAAGGCGGCGACGGCAGAATCGAGGTCGGAGTAAGCCGTCATGATGATGACCGGCAGCCGCGGATGCCGCGCCTTCACCTTCTCCATGAAGGCGAGGCCATCCATGCCCGGCATGCGGATGTCAGTGAGGATGGCGCCGGGGGTGTCGCGCTCCAGCGCCCGCAACGCGGCGGAGGCCGAGTCGAAGATCTGGTGCGGCAGGCCTTCCCGCTTGAGCGCCTTCTCGAATACCCAGCGGATGGAGCGGTCGTCGTCGATGATCCAGATGGGGCGCATGCTTCAGGCTACAGGCAACAGGTTTCAGGTTACAGACACTCAAGGCGAGCGGCCAAGCCGCGCACAGAGGGCTGTCTCCTGTCTCCTGTAACCTGTTCTCTGGATAGGGAGATAGATGGAAAAACAGGTCAAGCCCGGTGTACTGGTGAGGTGGATCACCCCCTCGTGGCGCGGGATGAGACTCTGGGCCAGGGTGAGCCCGACGCCGCTGCCGCCTTCCCGTCCCGAGACCAGGGGGAAGAAGATCTTGTCCTGCATGTCCTCGGGGATGCCGGGGCCATGGTCGATGATGTCCAGGCGCGCGGCCAGACGCCAGCGCTTCATGGCCAGGGTGACCTGTCGCACCGCGCTGGTGCGGAAGACGATCTCGCCTTGGCCGTCGATGGCCTGGGCGGCGTTGCGGGCGATGTTGAGCACGGCCTGGATCAATTGCTCCAGGTCGCCCTGCACCTCGGGCAGACTCACGTCATACTCGCGCCGCACGCTCAGGCCCGGGTACTCGGCCAGCACGAGGCTACGCACCCGCTCCAGCACCTCGTGTACGTTGACCGGGCGGATCTCCGGGCGCTTGGCCGGCGTGAGCCAGCGATCGAGCAGGTCCTGCAGCCGGTTGGCCTCCTGGATGATGACCTGGGTGTATTCCGACAACTCGGCGCCGTTGAGTTCGGCCTCGAGCAGCTGCGCGGCGCCGCGTATTCCGCCGAGGGGGTTGCGGATCTCGTGTGCCAGTTGTCTCAGCAGCATCTGCACGGCCTGGGCCTGGGTCATGGCCTGTTCGTCGCGGGCGATCTTCATGCTGTTGCCGGCCGGATGAAATTCCAGCACCACGGCACCCACCTCGTATTCCAGCGGGGTCACCGTCACGTTCAGGGTCAGGGCCAAGTCCCCCGCCTCCAGCAGCAAATGATGCTCGGTGAAACTGGTGCCCTCTTTCAGGGCAACGTCCACGGCACGCTGCAAATCGGGGCAGGCCCGGATCAGGTGCGACAGGGGCTTGTCCACGGCATGGTGCACGGACATGCCGAACAGGTTCTCCGCCGCCGGGTTCATGTGGCGGATGATGCGCTGCTCGTCCAACAGCAAGACGGCCGTGGTGAGGATGTCGAGGCCGGGGGCGGCGAAGTTCATCGGGTGAGGCCAGGGGTGTCTCACCCTGGATTAGCAAGTACCGGGCCAGACGAGGCGGAGATGGGTCACGGGGGGGTGGCCTAGCGCCCGCCATGCCCCTTCTCCATCACCGTATGAGGGAGAGCTCCTTGTTGAGCATCTGGATGTTGCGCTCGTGCAGGCGCACGCTGTCGGCCAGCTTGTCGATGTCCGCGCCCGGCTGGCGCATGGCAGTGGCGAGCGCCCGGCGTGCGGCGTCCAGGTTGCGCTGCTCGCTGGCCAGCTCCTGCCTCAGCAACTGGCGCCGCATGTCGTCGCGGCGGCGTTGGGTGTGGGGGTCCACGCGCGGGAAATAGACCGGCGAGGGGGCGGTGACGCTGCTGCGGGGCTTCTTGGCGGCGCTGTCCTTGGGCACGCTCGCCGCCGGCGGCGGGGGCACGTCCAGCTCCAGTTTCTTCGCCCCGGGCCGGGGGATGTTGGTGTAGGTGACGTTGCCCTGATCGTCGATGAACTTGTAGATCTCGGCCTGGACCGACACGCCCCACGTGAGCCCGCAGGCGATCAGGATCAGGTGGGAGAGGTAACGCATGGTGCAAAGGATGCTGACACTACGGGCCCAGTGTATGCGCTGCCCCGCACCAGCGCAACAAAAAAGGGCAGCCTCAGGCTGCCCGCGAGCCGGCGTGAACCGATCAGACCGAGTAATACATGTCGAACTCGATGGGGTGGGTGGTCATGCGCAGGCGCGTAACCTCCTCCATCTTCAGTTCGATGTAGGCATCGATGAAGTCGTTGCTGAACACGCCGCCGCGGGTGAGGAACTCGCGGTCGCGGTCCAGGTGCTCCAGGGCCATGTCCAGGGAATGGCAGACCTTGGGGATGGCCTTTTCCTCCTCGGGCGGCAGGTCGTAGAGGTTCTTGTCGGCGGGGTCACCCGGATGGATCTTGTTCTGCACGCCATCCAGGCCGGCCATCAACATGGCGGCGAAGGCGAGATAGGGGTTGGCGATGGGGTCGGGGAAGCGCACTTCGATGCGGCGCGCCTTGTCGCTCGCCACGTGCGGGATGCGGATGGAGGCGGAGCGGTTCTTGGCGGAATAGGCCAGCATCACCGGCGCCTCGAAACCGGGCACCAGGCGCTTGTAGGAGTTGGTGCCAGGGTTGGTGATGGCGTTCAAGGCCTTGGCATGCTTGATGATGCCGCCGATGTAGTAGAGGGCGAACTCGGACAGGCCGGCGTAGCCGTTGCCGGCGAAGAGGTTCTTGCCGTCCTTCCAGACCGATTGGTGGGTGTGCATGCCGGAGCCGTTGTCGCCGACGATGGGCTTGGGCATGAAGGTGGCGGTCTTGCCGTAACTGTGCGCCACATTGTGCACCACATACTTGAGGACCTGCGTCCAGTCGGCGCGCTTGACCAGGGTGCTGAACCGGGTGCCGATCTCGCACTGGCCGGCGGTGGCGACCTCATGGTGATGCACCTCCACCGGCACCCCCATTTCCTCCAGGGCGAGGCACATGGCGGAGCGGATGTCTTGTAGGGAGTCGATCGGCGGCACGGGGAAGTAGCCGCCCTTGACCTTGGGCCGGTGGCCGAGGTTGCCCACCTCGGTCTGCTCGCCGGAGGACCAGGCCGCCTCCTCGGACCGGATCTTCACATGGCTGCCGGACATGTCATCGTGCCAGGTGACGGAGTCGAAGATGAAGAACTCGGGCTCGGGGCCGAAGTAGGCGGCATCGCCGAGACCCGTGGACTTGAGATAAGCCTCGGCGCGCTTGGCGATGGAGCGCGGGCAGCGATCGTAGCCCTTACCGGTGTCGGGCTCGACCACGTCGCAGGTCAGAATCAGGGTGGCCTCGTCCATGAAGGGATCGATGTTGGCGGTGTCCGGGTCCGGCATGAGCAGCATGTCGGAGGCCTGGATGCCCTTCCAGCCGGCGATGGAGGAGCCATCGAAGGCGTGGCCGTCGGTGAACTTGCTCTCGTCGAAGGCATTCACCGGCACGGAGACGTGCTGCTCTTTGCCGCGGGAGTCGGTGAAGCGGAAATCGACGAATTTGACGTCATGTTCCTGGATCATTTGCATTACATCGGCGACCGCCATGTTTTTCACTCCTCGAGAACGGGTGGACACGAATAAAACCGAGAGGCCAGGTTCAAGCACAAAGTGTGCCAGGCATCGATGCAGGATGGATGCATTGTGCCACAATGCTGCGTCAGACCGACGCGCTTTTTGCTGCACCAGCATGGATCACGCCGCACCAGAATGGTGCACACCCTGTGCCCTGGCTAGACCGTACAATCGGGTACCTCGAAAAGCCGTCGCGAGTGGCCCGAATGCAAGGCGGACGCAGCCGCAGCGACCGAGCAAACGAGCCATGGACGATATCCTGCCATGGCGAGTTTCGGCGCAGCCACAGATCATGCAGAGGGTGCCCATACGGTGTTTTGGCGCAGGCTAACATCGGCGCAGCCGATGTTAAGCGTAGCGGCCGGAGCCAACACCGCCCAACGCAGCAATCGGGTCGCGCAGCAGGTTTTTCGAGGTGCCCCATCCATCATCCCTTGCGTGCCTCGCTTCCATGACCGATCACTACGCCGTCTTCGGCAACCCCATCGCCCACTCCAAATCCCCCCTCATACACGCCGCCTTCGCGCGGCAGACCGGCCAGGACCTGGATTACACCGCGCTCCTCGCGCCGCTCGATGGCTTCGCCGAATGCGTGCACGCCTTCCGTGCAGGCGGTGGCGCGGGGGCGAACGTGACGGTGCCGTTCAAGGAACAGGCCTATGCGCTCGCCAGCCGGCGCACCGCGCGTGCCGAGGCGGCCGGGGCGGTCAACACCCTGCACTTCAAAGGTGCAGAGATCCACGGTGACAATACCGACGGCGCGGGTCTCATCACCGATCTCACGCGCAACCTGGGGGTGGCGCTCGCCGGTCGGCGCATCCTCCTCATGGGGGCGGGCGGCGCGGCGCGCGGGGTCGTGCAACCCCTGCTGGAATGCGGCCCCGCCGCCCTGTTCATCGCCAACCGCACCCCCGCTCGGGCGCTGGAACTGGCTGCGCGCTTCCGGCACGTCGGCCCGGTGGCAGGGGGAGGCTACGAGGCATTGGCCGGCTCGAGCTACGACCTCGTCATCAACGCCACGGCGGCAAGCCTGGCGGGGGCGCTGCCCCCCCTGCCGGAGGGCATCTTCACGCCCGACGCGCTCGCCTACGACATGATGTATGGGCAGGACACCCCGTTTCTCCAGCTCGCCCGGGCGGCCAGGGCACGCACCGCCGACGGCCTGGGCATGCTGGTGGAACAGGCGGCGGAAGCCTTTTTCCTCTGGCGCGGCGTGCGCCCGGATACGGCACCGGTGATCGCGATGCTGCGTGCCGGGTGAAGGGGCGGGGGTAATGCTGCGGCTACTCCTGAAGACGCTCCTGGTCGTCTTCCTCGTCGTCGTCGCCGTCCAGCTCTGGTTTCTGGTTCAGGTCGCCTGGTGGGGGCATTTCAACCCCTCCACCACCGCCTTCATGGAAGCGGGTCTCGCGCGGTTGCAAGAGAAGAAGCCGAACGCGCAGCTCAAACATCGCTGGGTGCCGTATGAGCGCATCTCCATCCACTTGAAGCGCGCCGTGGTGGCCGCCGAGGACAGCCGCTTCCTCACCCACCAGGGCTTCGACTGGGAGGGCATCGAGACCGCGGTGGAGAAGAACCTCCGGCGCGGCCGCATCGTCGCCGGCGGCTCGACCATCAGCCAGCAGCTCGCCAAGAACCTGTTCCTGTCCGCCGCGCGCAACCCCGTGCGCAAGCTGCAGGAGGCGGCCATCACGGTGATGCTGGAACAGCTCTGGAGCAAGCGGCGCATCCTGGAGGTCTACCTCAACGTCATCGAATGGGGTAATGGCATTTACGGCGCCGAGGCCGCCGCCCGGCACTACTACGGCATTTCCGCCGCACGCCTTTCGCCCACCCAGGCCGCCCACCTGGCGGCGATGATTCCCAATCCGCGTTACTACCAGACCCACCGCCAGGCGCGCGGCCTCATCAAGCGGCAGGCCATCATCGCGCGGCGCATGCATCAGGTCAGCGTGCCGCGCTGAGCGGGTGCCGGCAAGCAGCCCGCGCGGCGCGATCCGCGCCGCCTGCCGCCGGCCCGGCCGGTGCAATATGCCAGGCCACGCAGCGTATGCGGTTTACAATGCCGCGCCATGGTCGAGCAGCAGAAAAACCGCACCGCCGAGCACCCCGAGGACAGCATCCGCCAGGTGATGGACCTCATCGCCCGTCACCGACTCATGGAAAACCTCGCCCACAAGCAGGACATGCCCCGGCACGAGCTGCTCGAGTCCGTGGTGCACAAGCAGAACCTGGCGGAGCTACAGAAGAAGCTCGACCAGCTCCACCCCGCCGACGTGGCCTACATCCTGGAGGCGCTGCCGCTCGAGGACCGCCTCCTGGTGTGGGACCTGGTCAAGGCCGAGCGCGACGGCGACATCCTGATCGAGGTGTCGGAGGCGGTGCGGGAATCGCTCATCGCCTCCATGGACAGCCACGAGCTGGTGGCCGCAGCGGCGAGCCTGGACACGGACGAGATCGCCGACCTGGCGCCCGACCTGCCCCGCGACGTCGTTCAGGAACTGCTCAAGGGCCTGGACGAGGCCAAGCGGGCGCAGGTGGTGTCCTCGCTGAGCTACCCCGAGGACACGGTCGGCGCGCTCATGGACTACGACTTCGTCACCATCCGCGCCGATGTCACCATCGAGGTCACCTTGCGCTACTTGCGCCGGCTGGGCGACCTGCCGCACCACAGCGACAAGCTGTTCGTGGTCGAGCGCGACGGCAGCCTGATCGGCGTGCTGCCCCTCAAACGCCTGCTGATCCACGACCCGGAGGTGCACGTGGCGGCCATCATGGTGGACGATCCGGTGAGCTTCCGGCCCTTGGATGACGCCTCGGACGCCGCCCAGGCCTTCGAGCGCTACGACCTCATCACCGCCCCCGTGGTCAACGACGCCGGCACCCTCATCGGGCGGCTCACGGTGGACGTGGTGATGGACTACATCCGCGCCGAGACCGAGGCCGACATGCTCGCCCTCGCCGGTCTGCGCGAGGAGGAGGACCTCTTCACCACCGTCTGGAAGGCGGCCAAGAACCGCTGGATGTGGCTCGCCATCAACCTGTGCACGGCGCTCGTCGCCTCGCGCGTGGTCGGCGCCTTCGAGGGCAGCATCGAGAAACTCGCCGCCCTGGCCGCCCTCATGCCCATCGTCGCCGGGCTGGGCGGCAACACCGGCAACCAGACCGGCACCCTGGTCGTGCGCGGCTTCGCGCTAGGCCTCATCAACCGCGACAACGCCATGCGGCTACTCATCAAGGAGCTGGGCATCTCCATGCTCAACGGCGCCGTCTGGGGCGGTGTGATGGGGGTAGTGACCTATCTACTCTATGGCAACGTGGGCCTGGGCGCGGTGATGGCCCTGGCCATGCTGCTCAACCTCACGGTGGCGGCGCTCGCCGGGTTTTTCGCCCCCACCGTGATCCACGCCATCGGCCGCGACCCCGCCTTCGGCACCGCCGTGCTCATCACCTTCATCACCGATTCGATGGGATTCTTCATCTTCCTGGGACTGGCCACCCTGTTCCTGCTGTGAGACATGCGCGCGACCGCCTTGACCAGCACCTCGACGCATGATCGAATCCGACGATACCCAACGTTGCCCACGATCCGGATGAGCGCTCACCTTTCCGTGAACCCTGGCGTGCCTGGCGCGGAGACAGACGTCTCGAAATCGTGTCCACCCCTCACCCCCCGCCATCACCCGCTCGATGACCGCATCGTCGCCGTGCTCAGGGCGGCGCTGCCCGACCTGCGCCTCGCCTATCGCTATGGCAGCGCCGGCGGCCCCTACGCACGGCCCGACAGTGACCTCGATCTCGCCGTCCTGACGGGGCATGGCCTGAGCCTGGACGAGCGACTCGACCTCGGCAGCCGGCTTGCGGCGGTCTGCGGCTGCGACGTCGATCTCAACGATCTGCGCACCTTGCCGGTGACGCTGCGCGTGCAGATCGTACTCGATGGGGCGCTGGTGTATGCGGCCGACGCAGTCGAGGCGCAGGCCTATGCCACACACACCTTGTCCGACTACGTGCGGCTCAATGAATCGCGTCGCGCCATCCTGGAAGACATCCGCGCCCGAGGCAGCATCCATGGATGAGGTCCTGCTCGGCAAGGCCGCGATCATCGAGCGCTGCCTCATGCGCATCCGCCAGGAATACACCGGCCACGAGGCCGAGTTGACGACCAATTACACCCGACAGGACGCGATCCTGCTCAACCTGCAGCGCGCCTGTGAGGCTGCCATCGACGGCGCCATGCATCTGGTGCGTGTCCACAGACTCGGCCTGCCGACGGACAGCCGCCAGGCCTTCGACATGATCGCCCGGGCAGGACTCATCGACAGCTCCCTGGCCAATTTCCTCATGGCCATGGTCGGCTTTCGCAACATCGCCGTGCACGCCTATCAGGAACCGAACATGGACATCGTCCGCGCCATCATCGAACACCACACGGAGGATCTGGCGGCCTTTGCGCGGTGCCTGCTCGAATTGGGGATGCATAAAGACCGGAGTCACGCTGAATGAAAAAAAAGGCCCTCATCACCGGCATCACCGGCCAGGACGGCGCCTATCTGGCCGAATTCCTGCTCGGCAAGGGTTATGAAGTGCACGGCATCAAACGCCGCACTTCGCTGTTCAACACCGACCGCATCGACCACCTCTACCAGGACCCGCACGAGCCCGACCGCCGCTTCATCCTGCACCACGGCGACCTCACCGACGCCTCCAGCCTGATGCGCATCCTCCAGCAGGTGCAGCCCGACGAGCTCTACAATCTCGCCGCCCAGAGCCATGTCGCGGTGTCCTTCGAGGAGCCCGAATACACCGCCAACTCCGACGCCCTGGGTACGCTGCGCCTGCTCGAGGCGATCCGCATCCTGGGGCTGACCGACAAGACCCGCTTCTACCAGGCCTCGACCAGCGAGCTCTACGGCAAGGTGCAGGAGACACCGCAGAAGGAGACCACCCCCTTCTACCCCAGGAGCCCCTATGCCGTGGCCAAGCTCTACGCCTACTGGATCACCGTCAACTACCGCGAGGCCTACGGCATGTATGCCTGCAACGGTATCCTCTTCAATCACGAGTCGCCCATCCGCGGCGAGACCTTCGTCACGCGCAAGATCACCCGCGCACTTGCCCGCGTCAAGCTGGGTCTGCAGGATTGCCTCTACCTGGGCAACCTGGAAGCGAAGCGCGACTGGGGCCATGCCCGCGACTACGTCGGGGCCATGTGGCTGATGCTGCAGCAGGACGAGCCCGAAGATTTCGTCATCGCCACGGGTGAGCAGTACTCGGTGCGCGACTTCGTCAACGTTGCCGCCCGCGAGCTGGGCATGACCATCGAGTGGCGCGGTCAGGGGGTGGACGAGAAGGGCTATGACGAACGGGGCCGGTGCATCGTCGCCGTCGATCCGCGCTACTTCCGCCCCACCGAGGTCGACACCCTGCTCGGCGACCCGAGCAAGGCGCGCGCGAAGCTCGGCTGGACACCCAGGACCCGGTTTGCCGATCTGGTGGCCGAGATGGTGCGCGAAGACCTCAAGAGCGCCGAGCGCGACGAACTCGTCAAGCGACACGGCTACCAGGCCATGGACTATCACGAGTAGGGCGATGGACAAATCCGCCAAGATCTATGTCGCCGGCCACCGCGGCCTGGTCGGTTCCGCCCTCGTGCGCTGCCTCGAGGCCCAGGGCTACAGCAACCTCGTCACCCACACCCATGCCGAGCTCGATCTCACCGACCAGCGGGCGGTGAATGCCTTCTTCGCCCGCGAGCGGCCCGAGTATGTCTTCCTCGCCGCCGCCAAGGTGGGCGGCATCCTCGCCAACGACACCTATCCGGCCGAGTTCATCCGCGACAACCTCGCCATCCAGACCAACGTCATCCACGCCGCCTGGCAGGCCGGTGTCGAGCGCCTGCTCTTCCTCGGCTCCTCCTGCATCTACCCCAAGCACTGCCCGCAGCCGATGCGGGAGGAATACCTCCTCACCGGCCCGCTCGAGCCCACCAACCGGCCCTATGCCATCGCCAAGATCGCCGGCATCGAGATGTGCTGGAGCTACAACCGCCAGTACGGCACCCGCTTCCTGGCGGTAATGCCGACCAACCTCTACGGCCCCGGCGACAACTATCACCCGGAGAACTCCCACGTCATCCCGGCACTGATCCGCAAGTTCCACGAGGCCAAGGTCAACGGCAGCCCGACGGTGACGGTGTGGGGCACCGGCACCCCAAGGCGGGAGTTCCTCTACTCGGATGACATGGCCGAGGCCTGCATCTTTCTCATGAGTCTGCCGGACGAGCAGTTCATCCCGCTGCTTGGCCGGGACCGCAACGACGGCCTGCCGCCCCTGGTGAACATCGGCGTGGGGCATGACCTCTCCATCCGCGAGCTGGCCGAGCAAATCCGTGAGGTCGTCGGCTATCGCGGCGAGATCGTGTTCGACACGACGAAGCCCGATGGGACGCCAAGAAAGCTGCTTGACGTGATCAGGCTCATGAACATGGGCTGGACGGCCTGCACGGCACTGCGGTCCGGTCTCGAACGGACTTATGGGGACTATCTCACTCGACACCCTATGGGCGCGTAAAACCGTACGCGGTTACTCGACGAAAAAATTAGGCGCCGAGCATGCGTGAAATCAGCGTGCCAGTCGCCAATGTAATATGCGCGCCCGCGCCTTGCCGTATAGATCCCTTACACCACCCAGCAAGCTTTGCCTACGTAGGGCATGGCGTGAATATATTGCGCTGTGCCCGTCAGCCTGACGTGTCGGATCGTGGCGCTTGCGAATCTCTCTGGCCACCACAGCGAATAGGTTGTGCTCATACAACACCCGTCGCCGCGCCTCCAGAATGGCCGGCAGCCGCGCATCATAAGCGCCGTCTGCAATAGCCTGGCGGATGGTGCGTGCGGCGCCCTCTGGATCGTTGATATCGATGCGGATGAAGCTCTCCGGAGGAAAATAGTCCTCAGCGTTGGGACAGCCGTAATAGAACGGTAGGGTCAACCCCAGGAAGGCATCGGCGAGTTTCTCCGTCCAGTGGTGGGGACCGTAATAATTTTCGACCACAACGTGGTAGCGGTAGGCATTCAAGGCCTCCGCCTTGTCGTCCAAAGGACGCGCACCCCGCCCATAAACGTCTATATCCGGTATCAGGGTCATGAGCCTACGCATGAAATCGTTACGGCGCTTGTGCAGTGTATGCCGCATCCGCTTGGGGGAGAACACCATGGACAGCTCTCGGGTCTTGTTTACGGGGGGATGAGCCGCCATCTCGTCGAACGGCGTTTCCTTGTCGTGGCTGACGCCGTAGACCCAAATGAGTCCAGCTTGGGAAAAGATGCGGTCCCGGTGGGACAGCGCCCAGGCCTCCTGACTGGTGAGTACGCAACCGAACTGGTTTACATAGGCGGTACCGTAATGCTTGATGGAGGAAGGTTCCGTGGTGATGAGCATGGTGTGATCGGGGTGGCAGGCGAGCACCTCGCGGCGCTTGTTGCGCGGCACTCCCGGCAGGCCAGCCAGGTCCTCGTAGACGACTAGCCAGTCGTAGCTCCTCTCCGCTGGATCGAAGCTGAAGCGATAACCATCCCATACTGGCTCGCTGCCGGGGAACTGATGCATGAAGTAACGTTGTGGGATGGGGGAGAGCAGCTTCACACGGATGAGTGGGTTTTCTGAATCAGTAGGGCGGGTCATGGGTTTGTCATCATGCCGAGGAGGTTTCAGATATCATTGTAAGCTTATCGATTGAGGGCATGCTGTTGCAGAAAGACACCTCCAGGTAGCTGCAGCGCAGCGGCCTGTCCATCAGCGCAGGCATAGACCGTGCACTGACCGCAGATTTGTTGTTGACGCCTGCGATGCTGGTAGTGTCAGAAATTCTGTGTGCTGCCCTCCGTGTCAGAATGGTTGTCGCCTTGATAGGGACCTGAACCAGGGGGCGAGGAGAGGGAAGAGAGATGGCCAGATACGGACAGGCATTCAAAGACAGGATAGTGGCGCGACTCACGCCGCCGGAAAGCCGGCGATTGTGCAACCCTTTTTCTGTAAATTTCCGAGGCGCTGGTCATGATGGTTGGGTTACGGGTTGAGGTCGAGATAGACCTGGTGGGTCTCAAGCGTCGTCGAGTTCGGCAAGCAGCGCTTAAGACCAGAGGCAGGCAGGAATCGGGGTTGGGGAAGATGCTGGC
>JBBIKZ010000039.1:0-19508 GCA_037445185.1 Hydrogenophilales bacterium
CACGTAGGCGTCGATGCGCTCGTCGCGGTTGATCGCCGCGGCGATGTCGCGCACCATGTCCTCGACGAATTTGGGGTTGTCGTAGGCGCGTTCGGTGACGTATTTCTCATCCGGACGCTTGAGCAGCCCATAGAGTTCGCAGGAGGCGTTCTCTTCGGCCACGCGCACGATGTCCTCGATCCAGACGAAGGTGTTGGTGCGTACCGTCAGGGTCACATGCGAGCGCTGGTTGTGCGCCCCGTAGTCGGAGATCTTCTTCGAGCAGGGGCACAGGCTCGTGACCGGCACCACGACCTTGATCGCCTGCCGGTAGTGACCGTCCTTGATCTCGCCGATGAAGGTGACGTCGTAGTCGATGAGGCTTTCCACCCCCGACACCGGCGCCTTCTTGTTGATGAAGTAGGGGAAGCTCATCTCCACATGGCCGGACTGCGCCTCGAGGCGGGCTACCATCTGGCGCAGCATGTCCTCGAAGTTCTCCACCGAGATCTCGCGCTCATAGCCGTTGAGGATCTCGACGAAGCGCGACATGTGGGTGCCCTTGAAGTGGTGCGGCAGGTACACGTACATGTTGAAGGTGGCCACCGTATGCTGCACCCCGGCGGCCTTGTCGGCGACCCGGATGGGGTGGCGGATGGACTTGATGCCCACCTTGTCGATAGCGATCCGGCGCGAATCCGGGTAACTCTGGACATCGGGCATGGCTTGCTTGGGCGGGCAGGGGGCCGCGGTCTCGCACACCGCTTCGCATACTTGGCCGGTCATGGCGAATTCCTCGTGTTGTGGATGCCCTATGATAACGGGCGATAATACTTGAGTAAACCACTCAAGTAAAAAGTTCCGCCCAGGTCTCCCGCACGGCGCGTGCGATGCCGGCGGCATCCAGCCCGCAACGGGCGAGCAGCAGGGCGTGGTCGCCGTGTTCGACGAAGCGGTCGGGCAGCCCCAGGTGCAGGATGGGGCGGGTGAGGCCCAGTCCGGCCAGTGCTTCGGCCACGGCGCTGCCGGCCCCGCCCATGACCACGTTTTCCTCCAGCGTGACCAGATGTTGATGTGTCAGTGCGAGTTCCCGGATCAGCGCGGTATCGAGGGGCTTGACGAAACGCATGTCGGCCACGGTGGCATCGAGCGCCTCGGCTGCCGTCAAGGCGGGCCTGACCAGGCTGCCGAAGGCCAGGAACGCCAGTCTCCCCCCCTGGCGGCGGATGACGCCCTTGCCCAACGGCAGGGGCTCCAGCCCCGGCTCGATCGCGGCGCCCGGCCCGCTGCCGCGCGGGTAACGCACGGCACTGGGGCCGTCGTGACGGTAGGCGGTGGTGAGCAGCCGGCGGCACTCGTTCTCGTCCGAGGGCGCGGCGATCATCAGGTTGGGCACGCAGCGCAGAAAGGCGAGATCGAAGGCGCCGGCATGGGTGGGGCCGTCCGCGCCGACCAGGCCGGCACGATCGATGGCCAGCATGACCGGCAGATTCTGCAGGGCGATGTCGTGGATCAACTGGTCATAGGCGCGCTGCAGGAAGGTCGAGTAGATCGCCACCACCGGCTTGTAGCCCTCGCAGGCGAGCCCGGCGGCGAAGGTCAGGGCGTGCTGCTCGGCGATGCCGACATCGAAGTAGCGCTTGGGGTGGCGTTTGGCAAACGCCACCAGACCCGAGCCTTCGCACATGGCGGGGGTGATGCCGATCACCCGCTCGTCCTGATCCGCGATGTCGTTGAGCCAGGCGCCGAACACCTCGGTATAGGTGGGGCGTGAGGCCGGTTTCGCGGTGAGGCCGGCGTCCGGCTCGAACTTGCCCACGCCATGGTAGAGGCAGGGGTTGACCTCGGCCGGGTGGTAACCCTTGCCTTTCTGCGTCACCACGTGCAGGAACTGTGGTCCCTCGAGGGCGCGGATGTTGTGCAGGGTTTCGATCAGCACATCCAGGTCGTGGCCGTCGATCGGCCCCAGGTAGTTGAAGCCGAACTCCTCGAACAGGGCGCCGGGCGTGACCATGCCCTTGACGTGCTCCTCCGCCCGGCGGGCGAGTTCGTGCAAGGGGGGCAGGCTGGATAGCAGCCGCTCGCCCTGACGGCGCATCGCGTTGTAGAAGCGCCCGGAGAGCAGGCGCGTCAGATAGGTGTGCAAGGCGCCGACGTTGGGCGAGATCGACATCTCGTTGTCGTTGAGGATCACCAGCAGGTTGGCATCGGTGGCGCCGGCGTTGTTGAGCGCCTCGAAGGCCATGCCGGCGGTCATGGCGCCGTCGCCGATCACCGCCACCACGCGCCGGTCCTCGCCGCGGAGCCTGGCCGCACAGGCCATCCCCAGGGCGGCGGAGATCGAAGTGCTGGAGTGGCCGGCGGCGAAGGCGTCATAGGGGCTCTCCTCGCGCTTGGGAAAACCCGACAGCCCGTCGGTCTGGCGCAGGGTGTACATGCGTTCGCGCCGGCCGGTGAGGATCTTGTGGGCATAGGTCTGATGGCCCACGTCCCAGACGATGCGGTCATGCGGGGTGTCGAACACGGTGTGCAGGGCGATGGTCAGTTCCACCACACCCAGGTTCGAGGCCAGGTGACCGCCGGTGCGGGAGACGGAATCGATGATGTAGGCGCGCAGCGCCTCTGCCAGGGCCTTGCGTTCGGACGGCGTGAGGGACTTGAGATCGGCCGGGGAGGCGATGCGATCGAGCAGGGCAGCGCTCAAAACGACCGCTCCACGACGAAACGCGCGATGCCGGCCAGCCGGCTGCCCCGCGCCCCGAAAGGGTCTATGGCCGAGAGGGCCGTCTCGGTCAGTTCGCGGGCATAGTCGCGGGCCTCCCGCGCCGACATCAGGGTGAGGTAGGTCGCCTTGCCCTGGGCGGCATCCTTACCGGCGGTCTTGCCCAGGGTGGCGGTCTGGCCCTCGGCATCCAGCACGTCGTCCATCACCTGGAAGGCGAGCCCGATGGCCTTGGCGTAGCGCTCCAGGGCCTCGCGTGCCGCAGGGTCGAGGCGATCGCCGGCCATGGCCCCGAGCAGGACCGAGGCGCGGATGAGCGCGCCGGTCTTGTGGATGTGCATGAATTCGAGCTCTGCGAGTTCCAGCGTCTTGCCGGTGCTCTCCAGGTCCACCGCCTGGCCGCCGGCCATGCCGCGGGAGCCGCTCGCGCGGGCGAGCAGGTGCAGCATCTCCAGCTGCACGGCGGCGTCGGGGTGTAGTCCTGACCGGGACAGGATTTCGAAGGCCAGGCTCTGCAGGGCGTCGCCCACCAGCAGGGCCGTGGCCTCGTCGTATTCGCGGTGGCAGGTCGGCTTGCCCCGGCGCAGGTCGTCGTCGTCCATGCAGGGCAGGTCGTCGTGCGTGAGGGAATAGACGTGGATCAGCTCGACGGCGCAGGCGGCCGGCTCGATGCGTTCCGGCGCGGTGCCCACCGCCTCGCCGGCGGCGAAGGCGAGCATGGGCCGTATCCGTTTGCCGCCACCGAGGACGGCGTAGCGCATGGCGGCGTGCAGACGGCCGGGGGCGACTGCAGCGGCGGGCAGCAGGGCCGCCAGCGCATGCTCCGTGCGCGCCTGCACCGCGCGCGACCAGGCGGCGAAATCAGGGGCCGGCTGCATCTTCGGCGGCCTCCCCAGCGGTCAGGTCCCTGAGCTCGCCAGCCTCGAGGACGCGGACCTGCTGTTCCGCCTCCTGCAGGACGCGCTGGCAATAGCTCACCAGCGCCATGCCGCGGCGGTAGTGGGAGAGGGATTTTTCCAGGGAGAGCTGGCCGGACTCCATGTCGGTCACCAGAGCCTCCAGCTCGGACAGGGCGCTTTCGAAGTCCTTCGGCTGGGAATCCTGGGGTTCTTGGGGGCGGCCTGCCTTGCCTGCCATCGCCTGATCGTTTCTGCGCCGGGACTGGGTGAGAGCGTGGCGCGCCCGGCAGGATTCGAACCCACGACCCCCTGGTTCGTAGCCAGGTACTCTATCCAACTGAGCTACGGGCGCGCTAAAAGATTTGATTATAACGGAAAGCGGCGCACCTGCAAGACGTGCCAGACGCTGTACGCCAGGACTGTGCTGTTACAAGACGACGCGCCGGCGCTGGCCACGCGCCTAATTCAGCGCACTGGCGAGCTTGCGGCGGTATTCCGACACCAGCGGGCTGCTGCCGAGCAGGTTGAAGACCGACAGCATGCTCTTGCGCGCGGCCTCGTCATTCCAGCTGCGATCCATGCGGATCATCTCCAGCAGTTCATCCATACCCTCGGCGTGCCGGCCGGAGGCGATGAGCAGATTGGCCAGCTCCAGGCGACTGGCCATATCCTTGGGGTCGGCAGCGATGCGGGCGCGCAGGCCCTGTTCGTCTAGATCCGAGCTGGAGACCCGTAAGAAGGTCAGGCGTGCGAGCAGCCGCTGGGCGCGGTCCTCATTGCGCTTGCCGGGCGAGAGGCTGTCGAGCAGGCGCTGCGCCTCGTCGCTTTGGCCCAGATCGAGCAGGATTTCCGCCGCGTCCAGGCGCACGTCCTCATCGGCCATGTCCACCTTGGACGCCTCGGCCAGCGTCTGTAGCGCTGCGGCCAGGTCGCCTGCCGCCTTCTGCTGCGCTGCCTTGCGCCGCAGCTCCTCCGCCGGCGAGGGGATGATGCGATCGAGGAACTCCCGCACCGCCGACTCCGGGATGGCGCCGGAAAATTCGTCCACGACCTTGCCGTTGACCACCGCCTTCACGCTGGGGATGCCGCGCACACCAAAACGGGCGGCCAGCTCCGGGTTCTGGTCGGCGTTCACCTTGGCCAGGACGAACTTGCCCTGATACGCCTCGGCCAGCTTCTCCAGGATGGGCTTCAGCATGCGGCAGGGCCCGCACCACTCGGCCCAGAAGTCCACCACGACGGGCACCTTTTTCGAGCCCTCGATGACCACCTGCTGGAAATCGTCGCGACCGACGTCGAAGGAATACTGTCCCATGGCTGAACCCGGTTTATCTATCAGAAAACTCTTATATGCCCGCAGGGGTCACGATTTCAAGGCCTGCCTCAGTAGCCGGCCGGCGTGGTCGATGGCCGTGCTCAGGCGCATAGCCGCCGCGCCAGTGCCGCCGCCTTGCCGGTGTAGCCGGCCGGCGTGAGGGCGAGCAGGCGTTGCCGGGCCGCCTCGGGTATGGCGAGCCCCTGGATGAATGCGCCCAGGGTCTCGCGGGTGATGCCGGTCTTGCCGCGGGTGAGGGCCTTGAGCTGTTCATAGGGGTTTTCCACGCCGTAGCGGCGCATGACGGTCTGGATGGGTTCGGCCAGCACCTCCCAATTGGCGTCGAGGTCCTCGGCCAGGCGCTGGGGGTCGGCCTCGAGCTTGCCCAGACCCCTGAGGCAGCTCTCGTAGCCGATCAGGGCATGCCCGAGGGCGGCGCCCATGTTCCTGAGCACGGTGGAATCGGTGAGATCGCGTTGCAGGCGGGAGATGGGCAGCTTGTCCGACAGGTGACGCAGCAGGGCGTTGGCGAGCCCCAGGTTGCCCTCCGAGTTCTCGAAGTCGATGGGGTTGACCTTGTGCGGCATGGTGGAGGAGCCCACCTCGCCCGCCTTGACCTTTTGCCGGAAATAACCGAGGGAGATGTAGGTCCAGACGTCGCGGTCGAGGTCGATCAGCACGGTGTTGAGCCGTGCGCAGGCGTCGAACAGCTCGGCCATGTAGTCGTGCGGCTCGATCTGGATGGTGTAGGGGTTGAAGGCGAGGCCCAGCGACTCGACGAAGCGGCGGGCGAGCGCCTCCCAGTCCACCTCCGGATAGGCGGCTAGATGGGCGTTGTAGTTGCCCACCGCGCCGTTCATCTTGCCTAGGATCTCGACGGCAGCGAGCCGCGCGCGGGCGCGGTCGAGGCGCCAGACCGCGTTGGCGAGCTCCTTGCCCAGGGTGGTCGGGGTGGCGGGCTGGCCGTGGGTGCGGGCAAGCATGGGCAGCTCCGCCAGCTCGGCGGCCAGGGCGGCCAGCCGCGCGCGCAGCCGGTCGATGGCCGGCAGCAGCTCCTCGGCGCGGGCGTCGTGCAACATCAGACCGTGCGCGAGGTTGTTGATGTCCTCGGAGGTGCAGGCGAAATGGATGAACTCCTTGACCCGCGCGACCTCGGCGTTGCCCGCCAGGCGTTCCTTGAGGAAATACTCCACCGCCTTGACGTCGTGGTTGGTGCTGCGCTCGATCTCTTTCACCCGCTGGGCATCGGCCGGCGTAAACCCGGACACGAGGTCGTCCAGCTCGGCCAGGGTGGCGGCGGAGAAAGGCGGCACCTCGGCGATGTCGGGTGCGGCGGCGAGTGCCTCGAGCCAGGCGATCTCCACCCGCACCCGGTAGCGGATGAGGCCATATTCGCTGAAATAGGGGGCGAGCATTGCGCCGATGCGGCGGTAGCGGCCATCGAGGGGGGAGAGGGCGGTGAGGGAAGACAGATCCATGGACAGGCTCCGGTCAGTTGCGGCCAGGGCTACGCATGGCCATGATGAGCTGGTTGCGCAGGGATTTGACGAGGCCCAGGGTTTGCGGCGGGAGCTGCAGGGGGACTTGGCGCCGATCGGCATAGATCAGGGCCACGCAGCGATTGCCGACGGTGAGGGGCAAAAGCAGGAAGGAGTGGGCGCCGACCAGGCGCCGGTACCAGTCCGGGATCCGGCCGCGGATGTTGTCGGCACCCGTGTCGCTGATGAGGATGTCCGCCGCCTTGGCGATGGCGGCGTGGAAGACGTCGGGGTTGAAGGCGAGCGGGACGCGGAAGCCGGTGCGCAGCCTCGCCCAGTCGGCACCATGGCCGATGCGGGCGGCGAGGTGCTGGTTGCCCGCGTCCAGCGTGCAGATGATGACGTTGTCGAAGCTGCCGGTGCGGTACAGGAGTTCAGCGCCGACCTGGAGGATGAGCCTGGGCGGGGATTGCTCCAGCAGCAGGTTGGTCAGCTCCTGCAGCCCCTCGATGAGCACGCCATTGACGTCGCCGGCCTGCGGCGGGCTGCCGGTCAGCTCGACCTCGGGCTCCGCCTTTTCGGTAAGCGGCACCGTCGCGGGACGGTAATCGAGCAATCGGCGCAGCAGAGGGCTCAAACGGGCATCCGTCTGCAGCAGGGCCACCTCCTGTTCGGCCACCTCGCTGGCCTGATAGATGGCCTCCACCAGCAGCGGGCCGGGCAGATTGACGCATTTCTCGTAACGCCGGGCGATCTCGGTCACGGCCTTGCCGACCTCTTCGCGGGGGCTGTTCTTCACCGCCTCGTATAGCGCCAGGGACAGATTGGCGAGGACCTGATGCCGGTCCGCCGATGCCTTCACCGGACCGTCGGGCAGGGGACGCATGCCCTCGAGGATGCTGGCCGGCAGTTTCCAGTGCCGGCCCACCGCCTGGCCGATCTCGTCGTAGCTCATGCCCAGCACCCTTCTCGCTGCGCTCTCCTCGCTCAAACCTTGCTCGCGCATCACGGCGCTCACCTGCTTGGTGGCCTCGAAAAAATGCAGCCGTGCCATGAGCTTGCCCAGGTTGCGGAACAGGGCGCAGATGGACACCTCCTCCGTGTCCCGGTATCCCAGCTTGCGCGCCAGCAGCCGCCCGAGGATGCCGCAGTAGAAGCTGTCTATGGTCTCGGCCTTGAGCTCCACGGCCTGGGCGTGGTTATGCAGGTGCTCGAACAGCATCAGCGACAGGGCGGCATCGCGCACCGTGTCGAAACCCAGGATGATCACAGCGCGCGAGATGGTGCTGATGGGCTGATGGCCGGAGAAGCCGAACTGGGCGGAGTTCACCAGCCGCAGCAGCTTGTTGGTCAGGGCGACATCCTTCAGGATGACAGCGGTGAGCTGCTCGGCGTGACTGTCCTCGGCGGCGGTGATGCGGTTGACCTGGCTGACGACGTGTGAAAACGCCGGGAAGTCCTGCGACGCCGACAGCCGTTCCAACAGCCGGACGGTCTCCTGGCTCTCCTGGTGTGTGCCCTCGCCTGCAGCGGCTGTGCTCATACGGGCCGTCGGTCCAGATAGGCCTGAGCGATGGTCAATCCATCCACATATTCGAGTTCACCGCCGACGGGCACGCCGCGGGCCATGCGGGTGACCTTCAGGCCGCGCGCCCTGAGCAGCTCGGCGGCGTAGTGCGCCGTGGCCTCGCCTTCGACGGTGAAGTTGGTGGCCAGGATCACCTCCTCGGTCACGCCGTCACGCGCCCGTTCCAGCAGTCGGTCGAGACCGATCTGGCGGGGGCCGACACCGTCCAGCGGCGACAGATGCCCCATGAGGACGAAGTAGAGGCCCGAATAGGCATGCGTCTCCTCGAAGCGGTTGAGATCGACCGGCATCTCCACGACGCACAACTGCCGCGGGTCGCGACGCGGATTGGCGCACAGGTCGCATATCGGTGTCTCGCTGAAGTTGTTGCAGCGCTCGCAGTGATGCAGGCGTTCCAGGGCCGCCGTCAGACTGGCGGCCAGACGGGCCGCCGCCGGCCGGTCGCGCTGCAGCAGGTGATAGGCGATGCGGGCGGCGGATTTCGGGCCGACGCCTGGCAAGGCGTGCAGGGCGTCGATGAGGGCGGCGAGGGCGGGAGGATGCATGCTTGGGTGAAGCTCGAGGGGGGCATCAGGGCAGGTGTGGGCTCTGCCTGCCGCGCCCCCCGCTGTTTGCCCATCAGAAGGGGAATTTCATGCCCGGGGGCAGGGGCAGGCCCGCGGTCACGCTGGCCATCATCTCCTGAGTGGCCTGCTCCACCTTACGCACGGCGTCGTTGACCGCCGCGGCGATGAGGTCCTCGAGCATTTCCTTGTCGTCACTCATCAAGGAGGGGTCGATGGTGACCCTTTTCACGTCGTGCTTGCCGGTCATGATCACCTTCACCAGGCCCGCGCCGGAGGCGCCCTCCACCTCCATCTCGGCGATCTTGTGCTGGGCCTTCTGCAGGTTCTCCTGCATGAGCTGGGCCTGTTTCATCAGGTTGCCGATACCGCCTTTGATCATGATCTTTTCCTCGGTGATGGTCTGGTCGGATTTAAGCCCTCAAGTGCATGGGGAATCAAGCCGTCGGGTCAGAGTGGCTTGATGTGCGTGACCTGGGCGCCGTCGATACGATCGAGCACCGTCTGCACGAAGCCGTCGTGCATGATGGCGGCCTCCGCCTCGGCCATCCGCCTGGCCTGCTCCCGCGCGGCGATTTGCGCGGGTGCCGCGCCGGCGGTGTCGCCGAATTCGAATTCGATGCGCAGCCTCTCGCCGAGCCTGTCGCGCAGCGTGGCGCGCAGCTTGTCGCCGAAGCTCTCGAGCAGGGGCTTCTGCGAATCGGGCAGGCGCAGGCGCAGCAGCCGGGGGGTCTGCTCCAGCACGGTACAGTGCGCGGCGAGCTGCTTGACCCCGCCCGTCAGCCGGTCGGTCAGGGCGATCCAGTCCAGTTCGCCCGCCGTCTCGCGTTTTGCAGAGGGGTCCGGCACGAAGGTCCCCCCCGACGCGCCGCCCTCGTCGCCCCGCGCCAAGGGGGGCACCGCCTGCATTCCTTCGTCCCGAGGCGCTGACATGGGTTTGCGGCTGGCCGGCACCGCAGCGTCGGCTGCGGGGCCGGGGCTGCGCCGGTCGCCGCCCGCGCCTGATGCACGGCCCCGCTCCTCGTCAGGCGACCCACCGACCGCCGGCGTGAAGGCCAGCATGCGCAGCAGGGTCATGCAGAAACCGGCGTACTCGTCCGGCGCCCACTCCAGGTCGCGCCTGCCGAGGGTGGCGATCTGATAGTAGAGTTGCACCGTCTCCGCATCCAGCCGGTGGGCGAGCGCGAACAGCCGGTCGCGTTCGGGCGTGTCGGCGGCGACCGCCTCGGGCACGGTCTGGGCGAGGCTAAGCTGATAGAGCAGGCTCGCCAGGTCCTGCAGCGCCGCGTCGAAAGACAGGCTGCGCTCGTCGATGCGCGCCGCCTCCCCGATCAGCCGCGGGCCGTCGTTGTCGGCAAGCGCCTCCAGCAGCGGGTAGAGATAGGCCTGATCGATCACCCCCAGCATGGCGCGGGTTTCCGCCTCCGTTACCCGTCCGCCGCCATAGGCAATGGCCTGGTCGGTGAGCGAGAGGGCGTCGCGCATGCTGCCTGCGGCGGCGCGGGCCAGCAGGCCCAGGGCGCCCGGCTCAAAGGCGATCCCTTCGGCGTCGAGGACGTGTTTGAGGTGCTCAGCCACGCGCACGGCCGGCAGCTGCTTCAGGTTGAACTGCAGGCAGCGCGAGAGCACCGTCACCGGCACCTTCTGCGGGTCGGTGGTGGCCAGCACGAACACCACGTGCGCCGGGGGCTCCTCCAGCGTCTTCAGCATGGCGTTGAAGGCGCTCTTGGAGAGCATGTGCACCTCGTCGATGATGTACACCTTGTAGCGCCCAGCAGTCGGCGCATATTGGGCGTTCTCCAGCACCTCGCGCATGTTGTCCACGCCGGTGTAGGAGGCGGCGTCGATCTCGATCAGATCGACGTATCGGCCCGCCTCGATGCCCTGGCACGCCGGGCAGGTGCCGCAGGGGGTGGCGGTGACACCGCCCGCGCAGTTCAAGCACTTGGCCAGGATGCGCGCCAATGTGGTCTTGCCCACCCCGCGCGTGCCGGTGAACAGATAGGCGTGATGCAACCGCCCCTGCGTGAGGGCGTTGGCGAGGGCCCGCACCACGTGCTCCTGCCCCACCATCTCGGCGAAGCTGCGCGGGCGCCATTTGCGGGCGAGGACGAGATGACTCATGTCACGGTGAGGCGTCAAGGGTGAGGCGTCAGGGGTGAGGGGTAAGGTATGGTCGTTTTCAGTCGGCCCCTCACCCCAATCGCCTCACCCCTCACGAAAAACGGGTGGCGAGCCTGACCCCCGGCACTGGCATCGGCTGCCATGGCTGCTTCCTTCCGGACCTGACCAGGTTCACAGCGTAGCCATGCGGGGAGACCCGCCACAGCGCATTCTAACAGGTTGGCGCGAAAAGGCGTGGGCGGACGGTTGCCGGGGGTGGCTACGGGGCCGCAGAGATGGCACCCCCGTGTGTCGTCCGAGGTCATGGATCCCTGTCACCCAATCTACTGGTCGTCGCCCTCCTCCGCCACACGGCGGGCGCGCACGGCCTCGGCCAGCCGGGTGAGCAGCGGCTCGGTGTCGGCCCAGCCCAGGCAGGCATCGGTGATGGAGACGCCATAGGCGAGCGGGGTGCCCGGACACAGGTCCTGACGGCCGGGGTTGAGGTGGCTCTCCATCATGACGCCGATGATGCGCGTATCGCCGGCCGCGATCTGGCCGGCGACGTCCAGGCCCACCTCGACCTGGCGTTCGTACTGCTTGCCGGAATTGGCGTGCGAAAAATCGATCATCACCTGCTGGCGCAGCCCCGCCGCGGCCAGCTCGCCACAGGCGGCGTTGACGCTCTGGGCGTCGTAGTTGGTGGAGCGGCCGCCGCGCAGGATGATGTGGCAATCCTCGTTGCCTTTGGTCTTGAACACGGCCACATGGCCCGATTTGGTGATGGAGATGAAATGGTGCCGGGCGGCGGCGGCCTTGATCGCATCGACGGCGATCTTCAGGTTGCCGTCGGTGCCGTTCTTGAAACCGACCGGACAGGACAGGCCGGAGGCGAGTTGGCGGTGCGACTGGCTCTCGGTGGTGCGCGCGCCGATGGCCCCCCAGCTGATGAGGTCGGCGATGTACTGGGGCGAGATCAGGTCCAGGAATTCGCTGCCGCAGGGCAGGCCCAGCTCGTTGATGTCGAGCAGCAGCTTGCGGGCCAGGCGCAGGCCCTCGTTGATGTCGAAGCTCTCGTCGAGGTGCGGGTCGTTGATCAATCCCTTCCAGCCGACGGTGGTGCGCGGTTTCTCGAAGTACACGCGCATGACGATGACCAGGTCGTGGGCGAGTTCGTCGGCCGCCGCTTTGAGGCGTTTGGCGTAGTCGACGGCCGCGACCGGGTCGTGGATGGAGCAGGGCCCCACCACCACCAGCAGTCGGTCGTCGGCGCCGCGCAGAATGTCATGGATGTGATTGCGTGCCTGGAAGGTCGTCTTCAGGGCCCGCTCGCTGGCCTTGTGTTCGCGCATGATCTGCATCGGCGCGAGCAGCTCGTCGCCCTGTTCGATGCGCGTGTCGTCGGTGCGGTATCCCGGCATGGTGTGACTCCTGGTTCCCGAAACGAAAAACCGCCAGGTGGGCTGGCGGTTTTCGGTGACTGATCCGCTCGATGCGCGTCAGCGCCTTCCGCCCGTTAGGGATGGAAAGAAGCCGAATCGAAAGAAGCGGTTGCAGTTCATGGGTGCGATGTTAGCAGAGGGCGGCCGTGCCTCACAAGCTCAGGCCTGGCCGCTCAGGCATAGCTGCGCAGCTTGAGCGAGAACTGGCTCAGGGCCTCGATGCCGCTCTGCTCGGCGCGCTGGCACCAGTCGCGCAACTGCTGGACGAGCTGCTCGCGCGAGGCGGTGGATCGGTCCCACAGGGCGGCGAGTTCCTGGCGCATCTGATAGACGGTGCGCAACTGGGGGCTGTTGGCGAGGACGGCCATCAGCTTGCGTCGCTCCGCCTCACCCAGGGCCTTGATGTCCAGGTTCAGCCAGCGGCGCGCCTGGCGCAGGCTCACGTCGGACAGGTCGGGCAGGCCTTGCCTGAGCTTCTTCAGCTCGCTACCGTAGACGGACCTCATCGCGCGCGCGTAACGGGTGAGTACGTCATAGCGGTGGGTGACGATGGCGGTGAGCAGCTCCGCATCCGGGAAATGCTTGATCTCGCCCCACTGCACGCGGGGGGCGATCTTCTTGACCCGTGCGAGCCCCAGCATCTCCAGCAGGCGGATGTACAGCCAGCCGATGTCGAACTCGTACCAGCGGGCGGAGAGCTTGGCCGAACTGCCGTAGGCGTGATGGTTGTTGTGCAGTTCCTCGCCGCCGATCAGGATGCCCCAGGGCAGGATGTTGGTGCTGGCGTCCTCGCAGGCGTAATTGCGGTAGCCCCAGTAGTGGCCGACGCCGTTGATGACCCCGGCGGCAAAGAAGGGGATCCAGAGCATCTGCACCGCCCACACGGTGATGCCGATGGGGCCGAACAGGACCACGTCGATGATGAACATGATGCCGATGCCGAGGAAGTTGTGCGGCGTGTAGAGCCTGCGCTCCAGCCAGTCATCCGGCGTGCCGTGGCCATAGCGCTCGAGGGTGTCCTGGTTTTGGGCGGCCGCCTTGTACAGCTCGGCGCCCTGCCAGAGCACCTTGCTCAGGCCCAGCACCTGCGGGCTGTGCGGGTCTTCCGGCGTTTCACAGCGGGCGTGATGCTTGCGGTGGATGGCCACCCACTGTCGGGTGACCATGCCCGTGGTGAGCCACAGCCAGAAGCGGAAGAAGTGACTCACCAGCGGATGCAGCTCCAGGGCCCGATGGGCCTGGGCACGATGCAGGAAGATGGTGACGCTGGCGATGGTCACATGGGTGAGGGCCAGGGTGACCAGGACGTAACCCCACCAGGGGAGTTCGACGAGACCGTTGAGCATGCAGTGTTTACTCTGAGGGTGGATGAATGGATGAGGCGATCAGTATCGCCGCAAGGAGCGGGACAGGCAATGGCGCGATGTTATATTTATGTGCAGAGTCGGACAGACGCCCGAGGTTCCCGGCCTCACGCAGATTTCAGCGCCGGTGTCAGGTGGGGCGCCAGGGCTTGCAGCAGCTGGGCGAACACCTTGGGCGTGCCGGCCACTACATGGCCGGATTTGAGATAGCCCTCGCCGCCCTGGAGATCGCCCACCAGCCCGCCCGCCTCCAGGATCAGCAGGCAGCCGGCAGCGATATCCCAGGTGTTGAGCCCCAGCTCGAAGAAGCCGTCCGTGCGTCCGGCGGCCACCCAGGCCAGGTCCAGGGCGGCGGAGCCGGGCCGGCGCAGCCCCGCCGTCTTCTGCACCAGGTCGCGGAACATGCCCAGGTAGGCATCCAGATGCGTGAAGTCACGGAAGGGGAAGCCGGTGCCGATGAGCGCGGACTTGAGCTTGTCGCGCTTGGAGACGCGGATGCGGCGATCGTTGAGGAAGGCGCCGCGCCCCCGGCTGGCGGTGAACAATTCGTTGCGGGTCGGGTCGTAGACCACCGCTTGGGCGAGCTGACCGCGGTGGAGCAGGGCGATGGAGATCGCGTACTGCGGGAAACCGTGCAGGAAGTTGGTGGTGCCGTCGAGAGGGTCGATCACCCACTGGTATTCCGACTCACCGGTGCTGCCCGACTCTTCGGCTAGAATCGAATGCTTGGGATAGGCAGCGAGCAGGGTGTCGATGATGGCCTGCTCGGCGGCATGGTCGACCTCGCTGACGAAATCGTTCTCCCGTTTCGAGCGTATGGTGAGCAGGTCGATGTCCAGGCTGGCGCGGTTGATGATGGCGCCGGCGCGGCGGGCGGCCTTGACCGCCGTATTGAGCATGGGGTGCATGATGTGCTGCCGGAGGGCGTGACGACTTGACTGACCCGCATTCTACCCCGAACCCCGCCAGCCCTCTCGGCAACGTCCGCATCGTGCTGGTGGAGACCCGTCACCCGGGCAACCTGGGTGCCGCGGCGCGGGCCATGAAGACCATGGGGCTCGGCCGGCTGTATCTGGTCAACCCTCATTGCGCCATAGACGACGAAGCGCGCGCACGTGCCTCCGGCGCGCGCGATGTGCTGGAAGCGGCCGTGCTCTGCCAGACCCTGGCCGAGGCCCTGGACGGCACAGTGCTCTCGGCCGCCTGCACCGCGCGGCGCCGTGACCTGCCTCACCCTGCCCATACACCGCGCCAGGCCGCCCCGCTCCTGCTCGCGCAGGCGGCCACCGCGCCGGTGGCCGTGGTCTTCGGTTCCGAGACCTACGGCCTGTCCAACGCGCATCTGATGCAATGCCGCTGGCTCATCTACATCCCGGCCAACCCCGACTACATGTCGCTCAACCTGGCCGCGGCGGTGCAGGTATTGGCCTACGAGCTGCGCAGCACGCATGCGGACGCGGTCATCCCCCTGCCCGGCTTCGAGGCCGCCACCCATGGCGAGGTCGAGGCCTTGCTGGCGGAACTGGAACGCGCCCTGGTCGAGATCGGCTTCCTCGACCCCGCCCGGCCGAAGCGGCTGATGCCCCGGCTGCGGCGCTTCTTTGCCCGCGCCGGCCTCGAGAAGGAGGAGGTCGCCATCTGGCGCGGCATCCTCAACGCCGTGCGCCAAGCCACACGCAAAAATTGACTTCTTTAGTCGGGAATCGCATACTCCCGGGCTGAGAATCCAGATCATCGCATCGTCATATTCCAATGTTCCGCCATCTGCGCGAAGACATCGGCGTCGTGTTCGAACGTGACCCAGCGGCGCGCACCTTTTTCGAGGTGCTGACCACCTATCCCGGCGTGCATGCCGTGCTCTGGCATCGGCTGTCGCACCGGCTGTGGAACTGGAATCTGAAGTGGCTGGCGCGTCTGTCCGCCGCCCTGGCACGCTGGTTCACCGGTGTGGAGATCCATCCCGGTGCCAAAATCGGCCGCCGCGTGTTCATCGACCACGGCATGGGGGTGGTGATCGGCGAGACGGCCGAGCTGGGCGATGACTGCACCCTGTATCACGGTGTGACGCTGGGCGGCACCTCCTGGCAGAAAGGCAAACGCCACCCCACCCTGGAGCCCGGCGTGATCATCGGCGCCGGCGCCAAGGTGTTGGGGCCCATCACCATCGGCGCCGGGGCCAAGATCGGCTCCAACGCCGTGGTGGTCAAGGACGTGCCGCCGGGCGCCACCGCGGTGGGCATCCCCGCGCGCATCCTGGACGAGCGTGAGCAGGCGCGGGAACAGACGGCCAAGCGGCTGGGCTTCTCCGCCTACGCGGTGAGCACCGACATGAACGATCCCATCGTCAAGGCCATCCACGGCCTGATCGATCACGTCGCCCACACCGACCGGCGCCTGGAACTGATCCTGGCCGAACTGAGGCGACTGGGGGGACGCGTGGACGAGACCGGACATCCGGAGGACCAATTCGATCCTGATTACTTGAACAAAATCGTCGACTGACTGTCACATCGGGGACAATAGTTGACTAAATTAATCAGGTTTAGTAAAGTGCTATGCAACCAAGCCAGCAACTGTTGCCCGGCCGCCCTTAGACCGACGCGCGCCCCCACGGGGGAGGGCGCGAGGTGAACGGGGGCTGCGATACGTGGTTGCCCCCTGGGCCGGTCCTTGCCCGGCCCGCCCCCCTGACAAGGGGGTTGGCCCGTCGGGCCTGGGGGTTCTAGACGGGGGTGTTGCGGATAGGGTCCGGTCCTCCCGGGCTGGCCTTAGTTATCTCGAGAGGAGTGCATCATGCGGTTGACGACCAAAGGACGTTTTGCGGTGACGGCGATGATCGATCTGGGCATGCGCCAGAGCCGGGGCCCCGTGACCCTGGCGGGCATCAGCGAGCGCCAAAAGATCTCGCTGTCCTATCTGGAACAACTGTTCGGACGCCTGCGGCGCCAGGGCATCGTCGACAGCGTGCGCGGGCCGGGTGGCGGCTACACCATGGCGCGACCGATGACGGAGATCTCGGTGGCAGACATCATCCGCGCCGTGGACGAGCCCATCGACGCGACGCAGTGCGGCGGATTGGGCAACTGTCACGACGACCACGAGTGTATGACCCATGAGCTGTGGACCAACTTGAACGAGCACATCTACCGCTACCTCGAGGGGGTGAATCTCGCCAGCCTGGTGGAGACTCAATTGAAGAAGCAGGCCGAGGCTGGCCTGCGCAAGGACGAGCGTCGTGTGCTGGGCACGGCCGAACTCAAGGCGGTGGTGAACGGCTGAACGGCTGTCCGGTCAAGGAGCGCACGACATGGTCAAGACCCCTATCTATCTGGACTACTCCGCCACCACGCCGGTGGACCCGCGTGTGGCGGAAAAGATGATCCCCTACCTCACCGAGAAGTTCGGCAACCCGGCCTCCCGTTCGCACAGCTTCGGCTGGGAGGCGGAGCGCGCGGTGGAGCAGGCGCGCGAGCAGGTGGCCGCCCTGGTCAATGCCGATCCCAAGGAGATCGTCTGGACATCGGGCGCCACCGAGTCGAACAACCTGGCCATCAAGGGCGCGGCGCATTTCTACAAAGGCAAGGGCCGGCACCTCATCACGGTCAAGACCGAGCACAAGGCGGTCCTCGATACCTGCCGCGAGCTGGAACGTCAGGGCTTCGAGGTCACCTACCTCGGGGTGCAGGAAAACGGGCTCATCGACCTGGACGAGTTCCGCGCCGCCATCCGTCCGGATACGGTGCTCGCCTCGGTCATGTTCGTCAACAACGAGATCGGCGTCATTCAGGACATCCCCGCATTGGGTGAAATCTGCCGGGAAAAGGGCGTGCTCCTGCACGTCGATGCCGCCCAGGCCACGGGCAAGGTGGACATCGACCTCGCCCGGCTCAAGGTCGATCTGATGAGCTTCTCCGCCCACAAGACCTACGGGCCCAAGGGCGTGGGCGCGCTCTACGTGCGGCGCAAGCCCAGGGTGAGGCTCGAGGCGCAGATGCACGGCGGCGGCCATGAGCGCGGCATGCGTTCCGGCACCTTGGCCACGCACCAGATCGTGGGCATGGGCGAGGCCTTCCGCATCGCCCGCGAGGAGATGCACACCGAGACCGAGCGCATCCGCATGCTGCGCGACAAGCTGCTCAAAGGCTTGCTGGACATCGAGGAGGTGCACGTCAACGGCGACATGGAGCGGCGCGTGGCCGGCAACCTGAACGTGAGCTTCAACTATGTGGAGGGCGAGAGCCTGATCATGGCCATCAAGGACCTGGCCGTCTCCAGCGGCTCCGCCTGCACCTCGGCCAGCCTGGAACCCTCCTACGTATTGAAGGCCTTGGGTCGCAACGACGAGCTGGCGCACAGCTCCATCCGTTTCTCCATCGGCCGCTTCACCACGGAGGAGGAGATCGACTACGCGGTGCGGCTGTTGCACGAGAAGATCGGCAAGCTGCGCGACATGTCGCCGCTGTGGGAGATGTACAAGGAAGGTATAGACCTGAACACGGTGCAGTGGGCGGCCCACTGATTTCGACAAGGAGCGTTACTATGTCATACAGCGAAAAGGTCCTCGACCACTACGAAAACCCCCGCAACGTCGGCTCCTTTGCCAAGGACGAGGCGGGGGTCGGCACCGGCATGGTCGGCGCGCCGGCCTGCGGCGACGTGATGAAGCTGCAGATCAAGGTCAACGAGCAAGGCATCATCGAGGACGCCCGCTTCAAGACCTATGGCTGCGGCTCGGCCATCGCCTCCTCCTCGCTGGTCACCGAGTGGGTGAAGGGCAAGACCCTGGACGAGGCGATGACCCTCAAGAACACGCAGATCGCCGAGGAGCTGGCCCTGCCGCCGGTCAAGATCCACTGCTCCATCCTCGCCGAGGACGCCATCAAGGCCGCCGTGGCGGACTATAAGAAAAAGCATGGACTGGCCGGTGCGGAGTATACGGCCTGCAACCCACCCAAGGAGCACTGACATGGGCGCCGACACCTGCACGGCGCCGGAAGGCGTCGAGATCAAGGACCTGAGCCTGGACGCGGCGGGGCTGGCCGGGGCCCGCATCAGCCTCTCAGAGCGCGCCGCCGAACACGTCAGCCGCTTCCTCGCCAAGCGGGGCAAGGGGCTGGGCATCAAGCTGGGCGTGCGCACCTCAGGCTGTTCGGGGATGGCGTACAAGCTGGAGTTCGCCGACGTGGAGGACCCGCAGGACGTCAAGTTCGTCTGCCACGGCGTGAATGTCTATGTCGATCGCAAGAGCCTGGCCTATCTGAACGGCACCGAACTCGATTACGTGCGCGAGGGTCTGAACGAGGGTTTCAAGTTCAACAACCCGAACGTGAAGTCCCAGTGCGGCTGCGGGGAGAGCTTCAACGTCTGAGGCCGACGTGGCCCACCCGAGCTGTCAAGCATGCTGGATTTCAACCGCAACCACTTCGAGCTCTTTGGGCTCACACCTGCCTTCGCGCTCAGCCGTGAGGCGCTCGATCAGGCCTACCGCGGCATACAGGCCGAGATCCACCCCGACCGCTTCGCCCAGGCGGGCGCGGCGGAGCAGAGGCTGGCGATGCAATGGACCGCGCGGGTGAACGAGGCCTATCAGACGCTGCGCCAGCCCTTCGAGCGGGCGCGCTACCTGCTGGAACTCAAGGGGGTGCACGCCATGGATGCCAGGAATACCGCCATGCCGGCGGATTTCCTGATGGAGCAGATGGCGCTGCGCGAGCGGCTGGAAGAGGCGAGGGCGGCGAAGGACTTCACGGCACTGCAGCGCATGGCGTCCGAGACGCGTGCCCAAGCCGAGCGGCTGGAGCGGCAACTGGCGGAGCTGCTCGACGAGCGGCATGACTACGCCGAGGCGGCGGAGGTGCTGCGCAAGTACCGCTTCATGGACAAGCTGCTGCTGGAGATCGACGAGGCCATGGAGGAGATCGACCTCGCCTAGGAGCCTGTCGGACTTGAGACTGATCTACTGCGCCGGTGGGAAGAGCGGTCCATTTTCCCCCGATTTCTCGTTGCATAGGCCCACTATGCGCCTCGAAATCGTGAAAAACTGTCCTCGCTCTCC
>JBBIKZ010000040.1:0-19308 GCA_037445185.1 Hydrogenophilales bacterium
GTCGTCGTGCCAGGGGATTTCGAGATATCGAGTCCCTCAAGCTCAAAATCCTCCAGCTCAACACCCAGGACACCCCGTCGTTCCTCTACGCCATACCGCCCAGCCATACCTCACAGGCGTCAGGCCGTAGGGGGATAAGTAACGTAGGAAAACCGTGAAGAGCCGCCGGCGCGATCCTCCGGGTCGCGCAAGCCTTCGAATGCTTCCATGATCGAGCAGGTTGTCGCCGGCGAGCCCGACTTTCTACCCGGCTCAGGTTACAAAAGTGCGTCACCTTCCCCAGGGCCCCCAGGTAAGGGGTATGAGGGGTGGGGTCAGACGCCGCGCAGGTTGCGCGGCTGGTCGTGGTAGCGGGCGCGGTAGAGCAGGCGCCGATGCTCGGGCCGGTCGCTGAAGCCGGCGCGGGTATGGAGCACGTTGGCGCAGATGAGCCCCATGCCGGGTTCCAGCCTGAGGGTGAAGACACCCGCGGGTCGCGCCTCCAGGTGGGCCCCCAGGGCATGCACGGCGGCCAGGGTGGCGGCATCTTGCTTCCAGCGGATGCTGCGGGTGCGGGCGGTGTAGCGCAGGTGCAGGCGACCCTCCCGCTCGTACAGGGCGGGCCCGGTCTCGTCGGGTCGGGCGGTGCCCATCTCGTCGACGCGCGCGGGGATGGTCATGGCGTCCTCCGCCATCAGCGCCCGGATGTGGGCGGGGTCGGCGTCGCGCAGGGCGATGTAGGCGAGCTCGGGGTCGTACAGATCGTTCTCGCCGCCCGTGTCGGCCGCGCGCGCGCAGTGCAGCATCATGCCGTGGATGCGCCGCTCGGGCGGGTTGTAGTAGCCGTCGGTGTGCCAGCGGATGCGCTGATGGGTGTAAGGGATGTAGTCGCCGCGGCGGGTGGGGTCCACGCCTACGGGGCGTGCCGGCTCGGCGTTCTCCTCGTCCTCGCGCGGCGTGAGGCTGGAGATGCCGTCCGCATCGGCGAGCCAGTTGGCGTCCAGGTGGACGAGGCCGAACTGCTCGCCCACCCGTCGCGGGATCGTCTTGTCCTCGGCCTCTCCCGGCGGACCGGCGTAGATGGCCATGTTGGTCTTGGCCAGACGCTGCCACAGCGCGGCGTATTCCGCGTCGCTCAGATGGCGTGGATCGCGCACGGTGACGATCAGTTCCTCCGCCCGCTGCGGGTAGCCGGCGAGCTTCTTCGTCCGCCAGGCGGCATAGGCAGGCTCGTTGTCCGGATGGAAAGGGGAATCGCGAGGGATCACCTCTCCGATCCCTGCTGCCTGATCCCTGACGCCTGGATGGGATAGAAGCCGTCGACCTGTTTCTTGACCGTGCCCATGATCTGCGGCATCTCGATGTCCATGATCTGGTCCTGAATCCAGGTCTGGTCGGACTTTTCCATCACCTCGCGGATCTGCAGCGACAAAAAGCGCAGGGCTGGGAAGCTCGCCTTGTCTTCGCCGAACTCGTAGTGGGCGTATTCCGCCATGCGGTCGTTGAGCATGGCGATGTAGCCCTGTTTGTAGTCGTATTCGGGGTCTTTCTGGCCGCCGGTGAAGTCGAGGATGTTGTCCTCCATGATCTCCGCCAGCCGCTTGCCCAGGGCGCTGATGAGGCGACCGCGCTCCTCGTCGCTCACACGACCATAGAACAGGCGGTCGACGTAGTGCACGGCGAAGGCGGTCATCTCGGCGATGATCTTGAAGCCGCGCTGCGGCGTGACGATGTCGTAGTCGGCGCGGGACAGGTCGTCCACGGCGCGGTCGGCCATGCGCCAGATGGTGGTGGCGATGGCGGTGGCCACCTCCTCGGCGCCGCGCTGGACGCCATCCTTCTTGAACCAGACGGTCTTGACTCGGGTGGGTGCGGCCATCCTATTCTCCTATGGCGACCGGACGGGTGGGATCGGTGATCCACTCGCTCCAGGAACCGGGGTAGAGGCGGGAGCCCGGCAGCCCGGCGATCTCCATGGCCAGCAGGTTGTGGCAGGCCGTCACGCCGGAGCCGCACATGTGGATCACCTGCCAGGGGGCACGGCCCTTGAGCAGGGTCTGGAAGGTCTCGCGCAGGGCCTCGGGCGGCAGATAGGTGCCGTCGAGGTCCAGGTTGTCCTCGAAATTCCAATTGATGGCCCCCGGCACGTGACCGGCCACCGGGTCCAACGGCTCGAACGCGCCGGTGAAGCGCCGCTCGGGTCGGGCGTCGATGATCAGCTCTCCGCCGCCCTGCATGGCGCGCAGCACATCCTCGGCGCTGACGATGTGGCTGGGCTCGGGCAGGCAGACACAGTTGCCCTTCTCGGGCGCCGGCACCTCCGTGGTCAGCGGGCGCATCTCCCGCTTCCACTTGGGCAGCCCCCCGTCCAACAGGGCGACCGCCGGATGCCCCAGCCAGCGCAGCAGCCACCACATGCGCACGGCCATGGCGCCGAAGCTGTCGTCATAGACCACCACCTGCTTGTTCACCCCCACCCCCCAGTGGTAGAGCTTGTCGGCCAGCACCTGCGGGTCCGGCAGGGGATGCCGGCCGGTCTTGCCGGGCACGACGGGGCCCGAGAGGTCCTCGTCCAGATGCGCATAGCGCGCGCCCGGGATATGACCCTCGGCATACGCCCGACGACCGGCCTCCGGATCGGTCAGCGTGAAGCGGCAGTCGAACACCACCCACTGGGGATCCTCGAGGTGGCGGGCCAGGTCCTCGGTGGTGACGAGGGTGTTGATGTACATGCCAGATGTCAGGTTTCAGGTTACAGGTTCCAGCAGGCCCGGTTCATGGCTCGTTCCTGCTGAGGGGGTGAACAACCTCGACAGGCATACCCAGCCCTGTATCCTGAAACCTGTAGCCTGATCAGTAGCCTCCCTTGCCGAACGGCTTGGTCAACCCCGCCACCTTGGCGGACTGGCGGTTCGGCTGCTTGGGGAAGAGTTCGTAGAGACGCTTTTTCCAGTCAGTGCCCGGAAATTCCTCTTCCATCATCGCCACCATGTTGCGGAAATTGGGTGTATGGCCGTCCTCTTGGTACTTCCGGCGCATGAAGTTGATCACGATCCAGTGTTCGTCGGTCAGGTTGATCCCCTCGGCCGCGGCGATGACGGGCACGATCTCGTCACTAAAGTTGGGCTCGACCAGAAAGCCTTCGTCATCGACTTCGAGTTCTTCGCCGTTGAGCACATAACCCATTTTTCCTCTCCTTACACGCTGGTTGAAACCAAGGCGATCGCTGCGTCGCTCAGTCGATCACCACTTCCTTGATGGACTTGTGCGGGATGAAGATCCCGCAGCCATAGATCCGGTACCGCCCCAGGCCCTGCTCCTGCACGCGGATGGAGTCGTCCAGGCCGAGGTCGTGCAGCATGAGGCTGTAGCCTTCGACAGCGCCCTCGTGCATGCGCATGCGCCGCCGCTTGCCAGGGATCAGGCCTGCGCGCACACCCATCGCCTCCAGCTCGGCCCGCGCCTCGGCCATGAACTGGGCCTCGTCGGCCGAACCCATGATCACGAAGTGGGAGTACAGCGTGGCATATGGCACCAGCGGGCGTTTTTTCAAGGGCCCCACCCTGATCGGCCCAGCGCCCGCCTCGAGCACGGCACCGGTCAGCGCCTCGGCATCCGCCAGGCGATCGACCGGCAGCCGCAGCGTCAGCTTGACACGGCGATTGATGACCAGATTGTCGTTACGACCGGTGGGCGCCCCATGCACGGGGTGCACCCCGACGCCGGCAGTCTCACTCAGCCAGGGCAGGTGTTTGACCAACTGCTCGAACAGGCCGACACCGTGGTCGGCAGGAATCTCGCCGGCAGACAGGTCAAACTGCACGTCAGCAAGGTTCGCCGCATGTTCGAACTCCTTGATCGCCTCCCATTCCGGGTTGTACATGCGCATCGGTCAGGTCTCCTCGCCGCCCTGCGCCGCGATTGGCGCCGCCCACTTGAGCATTTCCTCGGCCCAGTACTTCGCCGTGACAGGGTCGACGTCGAAGATGGTGAAGCGAGCGCCGCGTTCACGGATGCGCAGGCGCATCATGGGCACGCCGCCCGCGGCGTACTCGACCTGTTGCAGCTCGATCTCCTGGTTGCCGTAGGGATTGCGAAACTTGGCAATGGGTGTGATTCGATCCATGAATATCGGATCTCCGTTCGAGACGTTAATCTGACATTTTTTGTCGGGCATCAGCAATCCCGTAACCGGGTAGCCCAACCTACCCGATGGGGTAGGTGCACACTACCCCATTGCATCCCCCTCTACCCCGACGGAATGATAGTGTTCGACATGCCGGCTCGCTAAGATGCCTGCACTCGATCCGTGCAGGCGTGCCTGCTCACGGGCAGTGCAGTGAAAGTAGTGACGACATACCGTTGTACAAGACTTAAAGGAGAAACAGATGGCTAAGCAGATGCACCAAACGCCTAACCTGGACGAACTGGAGAGCGGCCCCTGGCCTTCCTTCGTGACGGGCCTGAAGCGCCTCGCTCAAGAAAACGACATGATGGTCGACCTGCTCGGCCAGCTGGAAACCTCCTACAAGACCCGTTTCGGCTACTGGAAGGGCGGTACCGTGGGCGTGATCGGCTACGGCGCCGGCATCATCCCCCGCTTCACCGAACTCAAGGACGAGAACGGCAGGCCCCTGTTCCCCGAGGCGGCCGAGTTCCACACCCTGCGCGTGCAGCCGCCCGCGGGCATGCATTACACCTCCGACCTGCTGCGCCAGCTGTGTGACGCCTGGATCGAGACGGGCGGCTCCGGCCTGATCGCCTTCCATGGCCAGTCCGGCGACATCATGTTCCAGGGCATCAAGACCGAGAACGTGCAGGCCGCCTTCGACCGGTTAAACGAGATGGGCTTCGACCTCGGCGGCGCCGGCCCCGCGCTGCGCACCTCCATGTCCTGCGTCGGCGCGGCCCGCTGCGAGATGTCCTGCTATGACGAGGCGCGGGCGCTGCGCACCGTCATCAACAACAACTTGGACGACATGCACCGTCCGTCCCTGCCCTACAAGTTCAAGTTCAAGTTCTCCGGCTGCCCCAACGACTGCGTGAACTCCATCCAGCGCTCCGACATGGCCACCATCGGCACCTGGCGCGACAACATCCAGACCAACCAGGCCATCGCCGACGAGTGGATGTCCGGCCACAGCATGGAAGACCTGGTCAACATGGTCGTCAACCACTGCCCCACCAAGGCCATCAGCCTGCGCAAAGTGGGCAAGGAGAAGGCCGAGGGCGAGTCGGTACTGAAGGTGGGCGCCGATACCGAAATGGTCATCGACAACCACAACTGCGTGCGCTGCATGCACTGCCTGAACGTCATGCCCGGCGCGCTGCTGCCCGGCAAGGACAAGGGCGTGACCATCCTGGTCGGCGGCAAGGGTGTGCTGAAGATCGGTGCCACCATGGGCACGGTCATCATCCCCTTCATGAAGCTCGAGTCCGACGAGGACTTCGAGAAACTGAACGACCTGGCCCGCAACGTGCTGGACTTCTTCGCCGAGAACGCCCTCGAGCACGAGCGCACCGGCGAGATGATCGAGCGCATCGGTCTGGTGAACTTCCTCGAGGGCATCGGGCTGGAGGTGGATCCCAACATGATCATCCATCCCCGCACCAACCCCTACGTGCGTACCGACGGCTGGGACGAGGAAGCCGAGAAGTGGTTCGAGCGCAAGCGGGCGGCTGCCTGATCGGCACATAAGGACACGGGGTCACCTCAGGGTGACCCCTTCTGAATCGTATATTGGTATCCTGATCTCACCTTGTTGGAGTCAAGCATGGCTGAAAGAACACATGAAACCATCGAGTCCGGCGCGCCGGACCCGATGCCCTACATGCACCCGGTGATGAAGAAGAACTACGGGAAGTGGGTCTACCATTCCCATCCCAAGCCCGGTGTGCTGTACCACCGCGCCGAGAACGGCGACGAGATCTGGACCGTCAAGGCCGGCACCCAGCGTCAGATGGACCACTACACCATCCGCAAGCTGGCCGACATCGCCGACCAGTACGGCGATGGCTACGTGCGCTTCACCGCCCGATCCAACATCGAATACATGGTCGCCGACAAGGCCAAGGTGGAGCCCCTGATGAAGGCCCTGCAGGACAACGGCTTCCCCATCGGCGGCACCGCCAACTCCGTGTCCATGATCGCCCACACCCAGGGCTGGCTGCACTGCGACATCCCAGGTACCGACGCCTCTGGCGTGGTCAAGGCCCTGATGGACGAGCTCTACGACGAATTCGTCAAGTGCGAGATGCCCAACCGGGTGAAGCTCTCGACCTCCTGCTGCGAGATCAACTGCGGCGGTCAGGCCGACATCGCCATCATCGTCCAGCACACCAAGCCGCCCAAGATCAACCACGACCTGGTGGCCAACGTCTGCGAGCGTCCGTCCGTCGTGGCCCGCTGCCCGGTGGCCGCCATCCGTCCCGCCCTGGTCAACGGCAAACCCTCGCTGGAAGTGGACGAGAAGAAATGCATCTGCTGCGGCGCCTGCTACCCGCCCTGCCCCCCGATGCAGATCAACGACCCCGAGCACTCCAAGATCGCCATCTGGGTCGGCGGCAAGAACTCCAATGCCCGTTCGCGTCCCACCTTTCACAAGCTGGTCGCCTCCGGCCTGCCCAACAATGCCCCGCGCTGGCCCGAGGTGGCGGCGGTGGTCAAGAAGATCCTGGCCGTCTACAAGGCCGACGGGCGGCCCTGGGAGCGCATGAGCGACTGGATCGACCGCATCGGCTGGCCTGCCTTCTTCGAGAAGACCGGGCTGCCCTTCACCAAGTACCATATCGATAACTGGCGTGGTTCGCGCAGCAGTCTGAACGCCTCCACTCACATCCGCTTCTGAGCGTAGGCCCCGGTTCAAGCCGGGGCCGCGTCCGAATCGGAAAATCGGAGTTAGGGATATACAAATGAAATTCGCAATTCTCGTCAATGAGGGGCCCTACACCCACCAGGCGTCGGACTCCGCATACCTTTTCGCCAAAGCCGCGCTGGCCAAGGGGCATGAGATCTATCGCGTCTTTTTCTACCACGACGGGGTGAACAACGCCTCGCGGCTGACCGTGCCGCCACAGGACGACCGCCACATCGTCAACCGCTGGAGTGCGCTCGCCCAGGAGCACGGCATCGACCTGGTGGTCTGCATCGCCGCCGCCCAACGGCGCGGCATGCTGGATGAGAACGAGGCCAAGCGTCAGGGCAAGGACGCCAACAACATCGCGCCGGGCTTCCGCATCTCCGGCCTGGGACAGTTGGTCGAGGCCGGCATCCAGGCCGACCGTCTGGTGACTTTCGGTGACTGAGGGGAAGGCTATGTCCGAAGAGATGGAAATGGAAGAAGGCGGCGGTGTCGTCAAGAAGTTCATGTTCCTCAACCGCAAGGCCCCGTATGGCACGATCTACGCCTTGGAAGGCCTGGAGGTGGTGCTGATCTCGGCGGCCTTCGAACAGGATGTCTGCATGGCCTTCGTCGACGACGGCGTCTACCAGCTGATGAAGAACGTCGACACCAGCGGCATCGAGATGAAGAATTTCTCCAAGACCTATCGCGCCTTGGAGGGTTACGACATCGAGAAGCTCTATGTCGAGAGGGAGTCCATGGAGGCACGCGGGCTGACCGAGGATGACTTCATCGTCGACGTCACCGTGATGAGCGCTGCCGAACTGGGCGCGCTGATGACCGAGCAAGACGTCATCATCAGCCACTGAGGGGAGAGAACATGCTGCACATCGTCAACAAGTCGCCTACGGAGCGCAACGCGCTGGACAGCTGCCTGCGCCTGGCGACCAAGGGTTCTGCCGTTTTGCTGATCGAGGATGCGGTTTACGCCGCCACGAAAGGCGGTCCCGCAGCGGCGAAACTGCAGGCGGCCATGGCCAACCTGAAGGTTTATGCCCTTGCACCCGATCTGAATGCGCGCGGCGTGGCCGATCGTGTTCTGGAGGGTGTGAATCTTGTGGACTACGGTGGTTTTGTTGATCTCGTCGCCGAGTACAACACCTGTCAGTCCTGGTTATAACTTTGTCTAGAGGAGTGTAAGTCATGCCCACCGTAGAAGTTGCCGGCAAAACGATCGAGGTCGATGAGGAAGGCTACCTGGTCAATCTGTCCGACTGGGACGAGACTGTGGCCGAGCACCTCGCCAAGGAAGAAAAGATCGAGATGACCCAGAACCACTGGGAAGTCATCAACTTCCTGCGCGAGTACTACAGCGAGTACCAGATCGCCCCCGCGATCCGTGTGCTGACCAAGGCGATTGCCAAGAAGCTGGGGCCGGACAAGGGCAACAACAAATATCTGTACGAGTTGTTCCCTTATGGCCCAGCCAAACAGGCCTGTAAGATCGCCGGCCTGCCCAAGCCGACTGGCTGCATCTGACGGGCCCAGTCTCGACTCGATCGTCAGGCTTGCCGCGATCGATTCGCCGCTGCAGGGCGGCACGGATGCTGAATCCGTGCCGCAGACGTAGCGCAACAGGTATGCGTCCGGCGACCCGAGGTCGCCCGACGTAACCTTGCATCGCATCAGAATGACTGGTCACGCCTGCTGGCGTGCAGCCGGTTTCGCGAGCATACGCCGTAACAACTTGTACGACGCCGAGGAACGGATGTCTGCACTGACCGTTTTTTATACAGGCCTGTTCTACTTTGCCACCCTGGTTCTGATCGGTGGTTTGGCCTACCGCATCTTCGAGTACAGCCGCACACCGGCCCCGCTGAAGATTCCTACCACGCCGGCCCCCACCACCCCCACCGGCGTAATCCTTCGCCTAGCCCGCGAAGTCGTGTTCTTCGAGAGCCTGTTCAAGTCCAACAAGTGGATCTGGATCTTCGGCTGGATGTTCCACTTCGGCCTGTTGCTCGTCCTACTGCGCCACATCCGCTATTTCCAGGAGCCCATCTGGTTTTGGGTCGAGTTCATCCAGCCCTTCGGCATGTACGCGAGCTTCATGATGGTCATCGGCCTGGCCGGGTTGTGGGCGCGCCGTTTCCTGGTAGACAGGGTGCGTTACATCTCCACCCCCTCCGACCATCTCATGCTGGCACTTCTGATCGGCATCGGTGTCTCAGGCATGCTCATGACCTTCGTCGCCCACACCGACATCGTCGCCCTGAAGGCCTTCATGCGTGGCCTGATGTATTTCGATTGGCAACCCGTGCCCACGGACCCTCTCCTGCTCGCCCACCTCGCATTGGTGGCCCTGCTCATGATCGTCTTCCCGGTGAGCAAGTTACTGCACGCCCCCGGTATCTTCTTCAGCCCCAGCCGCAACCAGGCCGACAACCCGCGTGAGCACCGCCACCTCGCCCCCTGGGCCGCGGCGCTGGAAAAGGATCGCGCCTGACCCACGGCGACGAACCGAGACGAGAGAGACAAGGAGCTAAAGTGGCAGCACCCAACTTCGAAGTCCCCAAGTTCCAGGACCACGCCGTCCTCGACATCCCCAAGATAAAAGACGGGACGATGTCGCACATGAAATCCTTCGTCGCCGGCCAGGCCGCCCAGGAATATTTGGGTTATCCCTGGAAACTCGGGCCGGACTGGAAGGAGCGGGCCATCGAACGCATGGGTGAGGTGCTCAAGAAATACCGCTCGGTGCGCGTCTTTCTGGATGCCTGCGTGCACTGCGGCGCCTGCACGGACAAGTGTCACTATTACCTGGGCACCGCCGACCCCAAGAACATGCCTGTCGCCCGTCAGGACCTGATGCGCAAGGTCTACCGCCGCTACTACACCGTCGGCGGGAAATACTTCCCCTGGCTGGTCGGCGCCGAGGACCTCACCGAGGAAGTCCTCAACGACTGGTACAACTACTACCACGAATGCTCGGAGTGCCGGCGCTGCTCGGTTTTTTGCCCCTACGGCATCGACACCGCCGAGATCACCATGGCCGGGCGGGAGATCCTCAACTACGTCGGCATGGGCCAGAAGTATACGAACGAGATCCTGGCCAAGGTGCAGAAGATCGGCAACAACCTGGGGCTGCCCGGGCCTGCCCTGGAAGACACGCTCGCCGGGCTGGAAGAGGACATCGAGGCCGACATCGGCGTGCCGGTGAAACTGCCGCTGGATGTCAAGGGGGCCGAGATCCTGCTCGTCACCCCCTCGGCCGACTTCTTCTCCGAGCCGCACGTGGAGTCGCTCATCGGCTATGCCAAGGTCTTCCATGCCGCCGGCGCGTCCTGGACGCTCTCCAGCCATGCCTCGGAGGCCGGCAACTTCGGCCTGTTCAACGGCAACTACGAGATGATGCGCAACATCGCCATGCGCATCCGCGACGCTGCCCTGGAGCTCGGGGTCAAGCGCATCATCGTCGGCGAATGCGGTCATGCCTGGCGGGTGGCCTACAGCTACTGGAACACGCTCACCGGTATCGGCTATGGCGGTGACGACCCCTATTCGCAGATGCTGCAAAAGCAGCTCGATCACCGTTATCCGCAACCCATGCACATCTGCGAATACACCTGGGACCTGATCCAGCAGGGCGTGCTCAAGTTCGACAAGTCCAAGAACGACCCCCGCATCATCACCTTCCACGATTCCTGCAACGTCGCCCGCGCCTCGCGCATGGGCAACGAGCCGGGCGGCCAGTTCACCATACCGCGCAACATCATCCGTGCCGTCGCCAACAACTTCTATGACATGGACGCGGCCACCATCGGCGAAGCGACCTACTGCTGCGGCGGCGGCGGCGGACTGCTGACCGATGACCTGATGGAGGTCAGGGTCAAGGGGGCATTGCCGCGCATGAATGCCTACAACAGTGTGGTGCAGGAGAAGGGGGTGAATTTCCTCGCCCTGATCTGCGCCATCTGCAAGGCCCAGTTCACCAAGGTGTTCCCCTATTACGGTTTCGACATGAGCATGGTCGGCGGCGTGCATCAGCTCGTCAGCACGGCCATTGAATTGGATTAACGCGGTCTACCCGCACTTTTTGTTGATAGGAGAGCGAAGATGTCGGTCACTTCCAAAGACGTGAAAAAGACTGAAGGTCTTACCTGGCGCCGTTTCAAGGATGGCGATCACGAATGGCACGACCGCCAGGAGATGATCTTCCAGGCCGGCTGGACGCACAAATGTCCCGAGTACATGCTCTCCACGCCGCCCTGCCAGGGCTCCTGCCCGGCCGGCGAGGACATCCGGTCCTATCTCAACATCGTGCGCGGCATCGAAAAGGCCCCGCCCGGGCCGGACGGCAAGCCCAGCATGTCCTGGCAGGAGTTCGCCTGGCGCAGGCTCACCGAGGCCAACCCCTTCCCCGCCGTCATGGGCCGTGTCTGCCCCGCGCCCTGCGAGTCCGGCTGCAACCGCAACCAGGTCGAGGACCACGTCGGCATCAATGCCGTGGAGCACTTCCTGGGCAACTGGGCACTGAACAACAACATGAAGTTCGCCAAGCCGGAAAAGGAGACCGGCAAGAAGGTGGCGATCATCGGCGGCGGTCCCGCCGGTCTGGCGGCTGCCTATCAGCTGCGGCGCATGGGCCACGGTGTGACCATCTTCGACGACCATGAGGAGCTCGGCGGGATGATGCGCTACGGCATCCCGGGCTTCCGCACCCCGCGCAACGTGCTGGACGGCGAGATCCAGCGCATCCTCGACATGGGTGTCGAGACCCGCCTGAAGACCCGCGTCGGCACGGATATCTCCATGGAGGAGATCGAGAAGGAGTTCGACGCCATCATCATGGGCATGGGCGCCCAGTCCGGCCGCACCCTGCCAGTGCCTGGCGCCGATGCCCCCAACTGCGTCACCGCCATGGCCTTCCTGCGTGCCTTCAACGAGGGGCGCCTGCAGCACGTGGGCAAGCGGGTGCTGGTCATCGGCGGTGGCGACACCTCCATCGACGTGGCCACCGTCGCCCGGCGTCTCGGCCACATCACCAACGTGACCGAGAAGGACCTGCCCGAGCACGTCCTGACCGGCCACACCGCCCATGACGTCGCCTCCATCTCCGCCCGCCAGGGGGCCGAGGTGAAGCTCTTCTCCCGCGCCACCATCGACAAGATGGCGGCGAACAAGAGCGAGATCGAACATGCGCTGGCCGAGGGCATCGAGATCATCGGCGGGGTGACCCCGGTGGCCGTGATCAAGGGTCCGGATGGTCGCGCCACCCATCTGCGCATGGCCGAGTTCGAGATGGTCGGCAAGGAGATGAAGATCAAGGAAGGCACCGAGGTGGACTACGAGTGCGACCTGATCGTCTCCGCCATCGGCCAGGCCGTCGACTTCACCGGGCTGGAGCAGTTCAACAACAACAACGGCCTGATCAAAACCGACAAGCTCTACCGCTTCCCCGGCAAGCCCAACGTCTTCGTCGCCGGCGACGTCATCCGCCCCCACCTACTCACCACCGCCATCGGTCATGCGCGCATCTGCGCCGACGGCGTCGATGCCTACCTAAGCGGTGAGGACATGGACAAGCGGCCCAAGGTCGATGTCGTCCACTGGGACCTGGTGCGCCGCTGGCTGGAGACCGGCCATGAGTACAACGAGCACCATGGTCAGGAATGGGGCACCTCGCAATGGAAGGACGTGCTGCACAACTTCGAGGACCGCTCCAGCCGCTACATCATCCCCTCCACCGAGCTCTTCCTCGGCCACTTCGTACATACGCCGCGCAACAAGCGCGACATCATCCACCTGGACAGAGAATCGGCGCTGGGCAACTTCGATGACCGGCTGGGCCAGCTCACCGAACAGCAGACCATCGCCGAGGCCAAGCGCTGCATGTCCTGCGGTCTGTGCTTCGAGTGCGACAACTGCGTCGTGTACTGCCCGCAGACCGCCGTGTACAAAGTGCCCAAGAAGGACAACCCGACCACGGGTCGCTACGTGGCCACCGACTACACCAAGTGCATCGGCTGCCACATCTGTGCCGACGTGTGCCCGACCGGCTATATCGTCATGGGTATGGGCGAGTGATGGCTTAGGCCGGGAATCAAGAACCCAGACGGTCGGGCGGTGGACGCCCGACCGCCTGGCGACCCTGTCCGGTGGTTACCCATCTGATACAACCAAGGGCGATGGCGAAAGTGTTGGATAACTTGCGTGCCTGGGGTCTGCTGGCCCTGTTCTCGGCCCTCTTCATCGGGCCGCTTACCGTCATGGCGGGCGTCAACAAACCCGTGCTGGAACGTGGCAAAGGAGAACGCTGCGTGGAGGACACGGAGTTCATGCGGCGCAATCACATGGCCTTGCTCAAGCATCATCGCGACGAGACCATGCGCCGCGGTATCCGCACCACCAAGCACAGCCTCAAGGGTTGTGTGGACTGCCACGCCTCCAGCAAGACCGGCAGCGTGGCCTCCACCAAGGAGGACTTCTGCATGGCCTGCCACGTCTACACCGGTGTGAAGCTGGACTGCTGGGACTGCCACGCCACCAAACCCATGAAACTGTATCGTCCCGCCGCCACACCAGGCGTCGCACCCCAGAGGGTGCAACAGTAAGGGGGGCAACGACCATGAGCGAACAGAACCTCAACCCCGACAACAGCGAGCGCCGCGCCTTTCTCAAGGCGGGTGCCGTGGTGACCGGTGCCGCAGTCGCGCCCGGCGTCCTGCTCTTCGGTGTCGCGCAGGCGCGCGCCCCAGAAGAACCCGCCTCCGACAAGATACGTTGGGGGATGCTCATCGACACCACCAAGTGCGCGAGCGGTTGTGACGACTGCGTGCGCGCCTGCAACACCGAGAACGGTCTGTCCGGCGCCACCGGCCCGCAGGACTCGCAGTGGATCCGCAAGCTGAACATCCGGCACCTGAAATCGGGCGTCGAGACCTCTCTGCCCATGTTGTGCCAGCATTGCGAGCATCCGCCCTGCGTGGACGTCTGTCCCACCGGCGCCTCCATGAAGCGGGCCGACGGCATCGTCCTGGTGGACCGCCACATCTGCATCGGCTGCCGCTACTGCATGATGGCCTGCCCGTACAAGGCCCGCTCCTTCGTGCACGAGCCGCTGACCGACCAGAACCCCGAAGTGCCGCGCGGCAAGGGTTGCGTCGAGTCCTGCACCTTCTGCGTGCAAAAGGTGGATCGCGGCGAAAACACCACGGCCTGTGTCGAGGCCTGCAATGCCGCCGGACACAAGGCCATGCTGTTCGGCGACCTGAACGATCCACAGAGCGAGATTGCCCAGGCCATGAAGACCTATGCCACCACCGAAGTGCGCGCCGACCTGCGCCTGAACACCGGTGTGCGTTACCGGGGGATCTGATCCATGCCGAGCCAAGAATTCTGTCTCTCCCCACGCGAGTGCAAACCCGCGCTGTTCTGGACCCTGCTGGGCGTCGGCGGGCTGGTGATGCTGGGCACCCTGGCGTCATTCTTCTACCTCGAGCATCACGGCCACGTGATGACCGGGATGGACAACCAGATCGTCTGGGGGCTGCCGCACGTCTTCGCCGTGTTCCTGATCGTGGCCGCCTCGGGCGTGCTCAACGTCGCCTCCATCGGCTCGGTGTTCGGCAAGAAGATGTACAAGGCGCGCGCGCCACTGTCTGGGCTTCTGGCCATCGCCATGCTGGCAGGCGGCCTGGCCGTCCTGGTGCTGGACCTGGGGCGGCCGGAACGGCTGATCGTGGCCATGACGCACTACAACTTCAAGTCCATCTTCGCCCTCAACATGATCTTCTACAACGGCTTCTTCGCCATTGTCGGCCTGTATCTGTTGACCCTGATGGACCGTAGGCTGAACCCGTGGTCCAAGCCCGTGGGGTTGCTCGCCTTCCTCTGGCGGCTGGCGCTCACCACCGCCACCGGCTCCATCTTCGGCTTCCTGGTGGCGCGTGCCGGATACAACTCCGCCCTCTACGCGCCGATGTTCATCATCTACTCCTTCGCCTATGGCCTGGCCGTGTTCATCGTCGTGCAGTCGGTGATGTACAAGTGGAACAACATCCAGGTCGACGAGCGCATCCTCACCCGGCTCAAGAACCTGCTGGCCATCTTCATCGCCGCCAGCCTCTACTTCACGGCCGTGCTGCACCTGACCAACATGTACTTCGCCAAGCAATGGGAGTTCGAGCGCTTCATCCTGTTGGACGGCGGCATCTATCCCCTGCTGTTCTGGGGCGGCCAGGTGTTCCTGGGCGGCATCCTGCCCCTGCTGCTGATCTTCAGCCAGGCCGGCCGGAACCCGGCAACGGTCTTCGCCGTGGCCCTGCTGGTGGTGTTGGGCGGGCACTGTCAGATGTACGTCACCATCATCGGCGGCCAGGCCTTCCCGCTGGATCTCTTCCCCGGCTATGCGGAGTCGAGCAGCTTCTACGACGGCGTGGTCAACGGCTACACGCCCACCATCTGGGAATTCCTGCTCGGCATCGGTGGGATTGCCATCGCCTTCCTGATCACCACCGCCGCCGTGCGTGTCCTGAAGTTCATGCCGCAGGACGATTTCAAGGACATCGAGCTTACGGCACGCTGATCCCTGCCAGAGTTGAATGTCGCCAGACCCCGCTACTTGGGTGAAGGGTTGGGCGACATGTCTCCTGTGCGGTTGTCGTTGCGCCGTCCTGTAGTAACTGATCGCCGTGGCACAAAAGCCGACAATTTTAGTCGGCTTTTGTGTTATGATGATTCACGCCTGCAACCCAGCGCACCACCATTGCCCTATGCCCTGCCTGTACGTGTCCGCCGCCCATAAGTCTTCGGGCAAGACCACGCTGACCCTGGGCCTGAGCCGCGCCCTGCGCCGGCGGGGCCTAAAGGTGCAGACCTTCAAGAAGGGGCCGGACTACATCGATCCCATCTGGCACGGCCAGGCGGCGGGGCGGCCCTGCTACAACCTGGACTTCCACATGATGGCGCGGGGCGAGACTCTGAGCCTCTTCGCGCAGCATGCCAGCACGGCCGACATCGCCCTGATCGAGGGCAACAAAGGCCTCTATGACGGCATGGACCTCGAAGGTAGCGACAGCAACGCCGCCATGGCCAAGCTCCTGGGCGCCCCCGTGGTCCTGGTGCTGGACACCCAAGGCATGACCCGCGGCATTGCCCCCCTCATCCTCGGCTATCAGGCCTTCGACCCCGGCGTGCGGATCGCCGGCGTCATCCTCAACAAGGTCGGCGGCCCGCGTCACGAGGGCAAGCTGCGCGCCGTCCTCGAGCGCTACACCGGTGTGCAGGTGCTGGGGGCGCTGCCCCGCGCGGCGCAGCTCGAGATCGCCGAGCGCCACCTGGGTCTCATCCCCGGCAACGAGACGCCCGCGGCCGAGGCGCGCATCGAGGCCATCGCCGACATGGTCGCCGAACGGATCGATCTGGACGCGCTACTCGCTCTGGCGGCACCGCTCGCCGCCGCCGTGACTGCCAGCGCCGCGCCGACGCCAATGGGTGCGGGGTTACGCATCGCCATCGCCCGCGACCGCGCCTTCGGCTTCTACTACCAGGAGGACATCGATACCCTGCGCGCGGCCGGCGTCGAACTCCTGCCGGTCGACACGCTGAGGGATGAGCGCCTGCCGGAGGCCGACGGTCTCATCCTGGGCGGTGGCTTTCCCGAGGTGTTCATCGAGGCCCTCGCGGCCAACCGGGCACTGCGTCATGACATCCGCCGCGCCATCGAGGCGGGCCTGCCGACCTACGCGGAATGCGGCGGGCTGATGTACCTCTCGCGCAGCATCGCCTGGGGCGAGCGCCGTGGCGAGATGGTCGGCGTCGTGCCCGGCGAGTGCGTCATGCACCCCCGCCCGGTGGGACGCGGTTACGTCCTCCTGACGGGCACGGGCGTGTCCGACCTCGCGCCTGCCGCTGGCGGGGCGATCCCGGCGCATGAGTTCCATCACTCCGGTCTCGTCAACCTGCCCCAGGGCCTCGCCTATGCCTATCGCATGACGCGCGGCGTGGGCATGGACGGACAGCACGACGGCTTCGTCTTCAGGAACCTGCTCGCCGCCTACAGTCACCGCCGCGGCGCGGGCGAACGAGGCTGGATCGCGCCCTTTCTGCAACAGGTGCGTGCCCAGTCCCGACGGGCACAACCGGCCCGACGCGCCGCATGAGCCTCGACCGTGGTCACGTGACCCTGCATGCATGCGTCCACGCATGCCTGCGCGCCGCTCAACCGTCCCTCTCCCGCTGGCCGGGAAGGGGTGTCAACGCCAGTCGCCACGCGACTGTTACCTCAAGGATGGAGGACCTATGATCAGCCTGACCAAACAAGCCGCCGAACAGATCCGCCTGGCGGCGCAGAACAGCGACGCCCAGGGCATGGGCCTGCGCCTGGCCGCCAAGGTGAACGAGGCCGGCATGCTGGAATTCGGCATGGGCTTCGACCAGGAGCGCGAAAGCGATGCCGTGCACGAATCCTGGGGCATCACCATCCTGGTGTCCAAGCACAGCGCCCCCTATCTGCAGGACGTGACCCTCGATTTCACCGAGATCGCCCCCGGCCGGCAAAGCTTCGTGTTCATGAAGCCCGGCAGCGAGGAGCCCCCCGCTGGCGGTGGCGGCTGCGGCAGCGGCGGTTGCGGTTCCGGCGGGTCTGGCGGTTCCGGCGGTTGTGGCAGCGGCGGCTGTGGCTGATCCGGTTTCAGGCTTCGGGCTACAGGTTTCAGTAACCCCTCATGGACCTGGCCGACCTGCTGCCCGATACCGGACTGCATGGACTGAACCCTGTAACCCGTATCCTGTAACCTGATGGACTACCTACCGATCTTCCTCGACCTGCGCGGGAAATACGCCCTCGTGGTGGGCGGTGGCGACACCGCGGCGCGCAAGGCATCGCTGCTGCTCGCCGCCGGTGCCTGGGTGACCGTGGTGAGCCCCGATCCCCTGTCCAGCGCCTTCAACGAACTCAACGGCACCGACCGGGTGATCCATCGTCAGGAGCCCTTCGCGCAGGCGCACTTGGACGGCATGGAGCTGGTCTTTGCCGCCAGCGAGGACGAGACCCTCGATCGGCGTGTCTATGAGGCCGCCCACGCCCGTCACCTGCCGGTCAACGTGGTCGACAGGCCCGAGCTCTGCTCGTTCATCATGCCCTCCATCATCGACCGCTCGCCGGTGGTGGTGGCGGTCTCCAGCGGCGGCGAGGCGCCGGTGCTCTCGCGTCTGCTGCGCGCCCGCCTGGAGACCCTGATACCGGCTGCCTATGGCCGGCTGGCCGCCCTGGCGGGACGCTTCAAGACGCGGGTGCGCCAACGCTTCCCCACCACCGAAGGACGGCGCAAGTTCTGGGAAAAGGCGCTGCTCTCGCCCATCGCCGAGATGGTCTTTGCCGGGCGCGAGCAGGAAGCGGAGCAGGCCCTGACGCGCATGCTGGAGCAGTCCGCCGACGCCCCCGAACGCGGCGAGGTCTACCTGGTCGGCGCCGGCCCGGGCAATCCGGACCTGCTCACCTTCCGGGCGCTGCGCCTGATGCAGCAGGCCGATGTGGTGGTCTATGACCGTCTGGTCTCGCCCCCCATCCTCGACATGTGCCGGCGCGACGCAGACCGCATCTATGTCGGCAAGGAGCGCGACAACCATGCGCTGCCGCAGGAGGACATCAACCACCTGCTCGTGCGCCTGGCCAAGGAAGGCAAGCGGGTGTTGCGCCTGAAGGGCGGCGACCCCTTCATCTTCGGCCGCGGCGGCGAAGAGATCGAGACCCTACGCGAAAACGGCGTGCCCTTCCAGGTCGTGCCCGCCGTCACCGCCGCTGCCGGGGTGGCCGCCTATGCCGGCATCCCGCTCACCCACCGCGACCATGCCCAGGCCCTGGTCTTCGTCACTGGCCACCTCAAGGACAACACCATGAACCTGGACTGGGACATGCTCTGCCGTCCCGGCCAGACCGTGGTCATCTACATGGGGCTCAAGGGCCTGGTGACCCTCTGCCGCGAGATGATCGCCCACGGCCTGCCAGCCACCACGCCGGCCGCCGTCGTGCAGCAGGGCACCACGCTCAACCAGAAGGTGGTCACCGGCACCCTGGACACCCTGCCCGCCCTGGTCGCCAAGGCCGATCTCAAACCGCCCACCCTCATCATCGTCGGTGACGTGGTCAAACTGCACGACAAGCTCAACTGGTTCCATCCCGAACCGGCCGCCGACGACCACTGGCACACCCCGCTCGACCGGCCGGCCCGCCTGGATCTCTAGCCGCACCGAGCGACGGTCGAGCGGTGTTGCAGCGTCGAAAGGCGGTGGCAGCCGATACCCCCGCGCTTCTGTCTGCGGAAGGACGGCCCGTCCCGGTCAGCAGGCTTAGCTTCACATACCGACAGCCGATTACCCGTCGGGGTAACTGGCTGGCCGTCGGCATAAGCGCGTATGATGACGCGATCGTGCGTACTGCTTGTACCCCTTCGACGAAGGCAACGCTGCCGGCTTCGCGCCGCGC
>JBBIKZ010000041.1:0-18978 GCA_037445185.1 Hydrogenophilales bacterium
CGGTCGCACACGATGCGTACCCGCCCGGCCTCCTCAATGAACGAAACGTCTTTGACCACTTGCCCCTCAAGCCCCAAAATCTTCGCCGGGATGACCGCCCCCATTTGTGGTACCTGCTCGCGTCGTTAGAAAACCGCGTAGATACAGCATTTCAGGGGTGTCGGTCATTCCATTCCTCCGTAGGATTTACCGGAAGAGCCAGGAATTCCTCGCCGCCGTAGCGGTAGATCGAATCGTATTTGCGCAGGCTGCCGGTGACGAAGCGGATGCCTTGGCGCAGCACGGCGTCGCCGGCCGGATGGCCCAGCTCGTCGTTGATGCGCTTGAAGCGGTCGAAATCCATGAGGCACAGGCAGCAGGGACGCTGGATGCGCGCCGCGCGTTCCTGTTCCTCGCGCAGGCGCAGCAGCATGCCGCGGCGCGTGGCGCAGCCGGTGAGGCTGTCGGTGGTGAGCAACTCGCCGATGGTTTCCAGCTGGATGCGGCGCAGGGTGGTGTTCAGGCGCAGGGCCAGGTCGATGCACTCGTCATACAGCCTAGGATCGGGACGGCGCTGGTCCATCGCTTCCAGCAGCGCCAGGCGGGCGGCCGCGTGCATGGCCTGCTGCGTCACGCCCAGATCGTGGAAATCGGCGGTGTCGGCCAGGGGGTGCGGTTCCCGGCTGTGGTACCACTGGCCGAAGGGCGAGCGCAGATGCGCATCCTCCGCCAGGTCGGTGCGGTTCACCGTGCCGCCGCACACCAGGGTGCGGTTGAACTGCTTGAACCAGGCCAGATGCGCCGCGATGATGAGTTCCAGCTCCTCGGTGACCTGCTGGATCTGGTCGCGCTCCAGGGGTAGGGACATGGCATGCCGATCTCGTTGTCGTCTGGCCCAATAACGGATGCGGCGGGGAAGTCTTTAACCTGCTCAGGCCAGGATGTCCACCCGCGTGCCCGCCGGCGCCAGCTCGAACAACTCCATCACGTCGCGGTTGCGCATGCGGATGCAGCCGTGCGAACGCGGGGCCTGCGCGAAACCCTCGTCCGGGGCGCCGTGGATGTAGATGTAGCGGCGCATGGAATCGCAACTGCCGAGACGGTTGTAGCCGGGCTCCAGGCCGGATAGCCAGAGGATGCGGCTGAGGATCCAGTCCCGCTCGGGCTCGGCCCGCCCGAGTTCCGGGGTGTAGATCTCGCCGGTAGGGCGGCGGCCGACCAGCACGCTGCCCAGGGGCAAGCCGGCGCCGATGCGGGCGCGCACCACGTGGCGGCCGCGCGGCGTGCAGAAGCTGCCGCGCTCCTCGCCGGCGCCCCGCGCGGCGGTGGAGACCGGCCAGACGCGCAGCGGGTGGCCACTATCGTCGAGCAGTTCCAGGGTTTGGCTGGGCAGCCGGATGCGCAGCTTCATGCGGCTTCCCCGCCTTTCGCCTTGCCGCGCCGCGCCGCGAAGAAGTCCGACAGCAGCGCGCCGCACTCCTCCGCCAGGACGCCGCCGCTGACGCTGGCGTGGTGGTTGAGGCGCGCCTCGGCGAACAGGTCGATGACGCTGCCCGCCGCGCCGGTCTTGGGGTCGCGCGCGCCGAACACGACGCGCGCGACGCGCGCGTGCAGCATGGCGCCGCAGCACATGGCGCAGGGCTCCAGGGTGACGTAGAGGGTGGCGCCGGGCAGGCGGTAGTTGCCGAGGCGCCGGCCGGCGTCGCGCAGGGCCATGATCTCCGCGTGCGCCGTGGGGTCTTGCGCGGAAATGGGCTGGTTGAAGCCGGCGCCGACGATCTCGCCGTCGCTCACCACGACGGCGCCCACCGGCACCTCGCCCAGCGCGCGCCGGGAGCCGGGTTCAGGCGCGATCGGAGTCGCCGTACTTCCACTCTTCCCTAAAAGGAGACGAAACATGCTGAAAAATACCTTGCGCGCGCTGCCCGTCGCGCTGGCCGTGGCCGGCGTCGCCTACGCCGCGCCGGAGCGCATGCCGGAGGATGTCCTGCAGGAACTCATCGACAAGCACAAATCCTCCTACCTCACGCAAAGCCCGCAGAACATCATGATGATGCCGGAGAACCCGGCCTACATCTCGGCGGAGGAGGGCGAGAAGCTGTACAAGCAGGCGCGCGGCCCGAAGAACGCCTCCCTGGAAAAATGCGACTTCGGCAAGGGCCCCGGCGTGCTCAAGGGCGCCTACGTGGAACTGCCCCGCTACTTCGCCGACACCGGCAAGGTCATGGATTTCGAGAGCCGCCTGGTGCACTGCATGAAGACCCTGCAGGGTTTCACCGACAACGACGCGGCCATCAAGCAGCGCCACGGCGCCAACGCCGACATCACCAAGCTGGCCAACTACATCGCCATGGAATCGAACGGCATGGCGTGGAATCCGCCCATGGCGCACCCGCTGGAAAAGGCCATGCGCGACGCCGGCGAGGTCATGTTCTACCGTCGCGCCGGCACCATGGACTTCAACTGCGCCACCTGCCACACGCAGACCGGCGCCCGCATCCGCGCCTCGGTGCTGCCCAACGTCGGCGTGCCGCAGGAATGGACCAAGGCCATCTCCTGGCCCGCCTACCGCGTCGGCCACGAAGCCACGCGCAGCAGCCAGCACCGTCTGCTAGAGTGCCTGTGGCAGATGCGTTATCCCAACATCAAGAACGGTTCCGACGCCTCCATCGCCCTGATCTCGTTCTGGACCGACGCCGCCCGCGGCCAGCCGGCCATCCTGCCCGACATGAAGCGCTGAGCGCATCCACGAGGAGAACCGAACCATGTTGAAACAAACCCCCATCGCGCTCGCCGTAACCTCCGCTCTGCTGCTGGCGGGCGCCGCCGTCGCCGGTCCCGTCGCCGACAAGCCCATGCTCGTCGCCCAGGCCGCCGCCCCCGCCGCCCCCGCGACCAAGAAGCGGCCCGCCCCCCTGCGCAAGCGGGCTCCGGAGGCCGCTCCGGCGCCTTCCAACGAGGTCATGGTGTTCGATTCCAAGGGCGTGCGTCTGGCCCCCTTCTCCGCCGCCATGCTGGCCGAGCACCTGGTCATGGAGACCGACGGTTTCGACCACAAGCAAGCCACCCAGGAAGGCACCACCGGCCGCGACCGTCTGGCCCAGGACGAAATCCAGCGCCTGTGCAGCGGCAAGGACGTCAAGCTGGACGACAAGACCGCCGCCCGCATCAACGAGATGGCCGCCGCCCGCATCAAGTACCCGGAAGGCGGCATCAAGCTGGGCGACTGGAAGAAGGGCCGCGAACTGGCCTGGTCGGGCTTCGGCTTCCGCACGGCGCACAACGTGGACGACCACGCCAAGCAGGGCCCCGGCGCCAACTGCTACAACTGCCACCAGCTCGCCACCGACCGCACCGGCGGCACCCTGGGCCCCGAGCTGACCGGCTACGGCAAGATTCGCGGCATCAACCCGGACATGCTGAAGTACGCCTACGACGTGATCTACAACCCGCACACCTACTTCGCCTGCTCCAGCATGCCGCGTTCCGGCGCCAAGGGCATCCTCACGCAGCAGCAGATCATGGACGTGATGGCCTACCTGTTCGACCCGGAATCGCCGGTCAACAAGTAAGCCCGCGCCAGCCCTCTTTGTCTGCGCTCGGCGCGGCCGGACATGCAGCCACCCCCCGGGTGGCTTTTTTCTGCCGGCAACGTGCGTGGCATCATGCAGCAGCCACAAAACGGAGATGCTGCATGAAACTGCTGAGCTGGAACATCCAATGGGGTCGCGGCCTCGACGGCCGCGTCGATCTCGCGCGCATCGCCGCGGAAATCCGCCGCATCGGCGACTTCGACGTGATCTGCCTGCAGGAGGTGGCGGTGAACTTCCCCGGCCTGGGCGGCAACGACGCGCGCGACCAGGTCGCCGAACTGGCGGCCCTGCTGTCCGGCTACACGCCGATCTACGCGCCGGCGACCGACCTGCCCGACGGACGCGGCGGCCGCAAACAGTTCGGCAACGCCATCTTCACGCGCCTGCCGGTGGGCCAAGTCTGGCGCCACCTGCTGCCCTGGCCGGTGGATGCCGGCGTGCCCAGCATGCAGCGCGTGCTGCTGGAAGCGGTGGTCAGCGCCGACATCGGCCCCCTGCGGGTCCTGACCTCCCACCTGGAGTACTACTCGGGGCTTCAACGCCAGACCCAGATCGACGCCATCCGCACCCTCCACGCCGAGGCCTGCGCGCACGCACGCCGGCCACGCGCCGGCAAGGGCGAGGCGGGCGGCAGTTTCGAGGTGTTCACGCGGCCGGCGGCGGCGCTGCTGTGCGGCGACATGAATTTTCCCGCCAGCGCGCCGGAACGCGCGCGCCTGCTCGCGCCCATGGGCGAAGGCACGCCGGCCCTGGTGGACAGTTGGGAGGCGCTGCACCCCGGCACGCCGCACGCGCCCACGGTGGGCATCCATCCGGTGGATTTCGTCGACGCCCCGGCCTGCTTCGATTTCGTCTTCCTCAGCGAGGATTTGGCGCCCCGCCTCAAGGCGCACGGCATCGACGCGGAGACGACGGCCTCGGACCATCAGCCGGTGTGGGTGGAACTGCGCTAGCGATTTTCACGGCGGGCGCGATAGTTCTCGGTAATTCGCCGGCTGATCCGTATACTGCGCGCTCCCGCGCGCCTCACCAATCAGTGCGCGGCGTCTTTTTCCTCTGATCATTCCGATCACTGATCCGTCTGCCTCGATTGGTGCCGCGCAATGCGGCGGGCCGTCGCAGGAGTAGTGCATGTCATCCCCCGCAGTTTCCCAAGGCGGCGCCATGCCCGCCGGCATCTCCACGAGTTCGCCCGTGGCCGTCAAATTCACCGATCTCGGCCTGTCCGAGCCCCTGCTCAAGGCCGTGGCCGAGACCGGCTACACCATTCCCACCCCCATCCAGGCGCAGGGCATTCCCCTGGTGCTGAAGGGCGGCGACCTGCTCGCCGCCGCGCAGACCGGCACCGGCAAGACCGCCGGCTTCACCCTGCCCATCCTGCACCGTCTCACCGAGAAGCCGCTGACGCCGAAGAACGGCCGGCCGCGCTGCCTGATCCTGGCGCCCACGCGCGAGCTCGCCGCGCAGGTGGAGGAATCCGTGCGCACCTACGGCAAGTACGTGCACCTGAAATCCATGGTCATGTTCGGCGGCGTCAACATCAATCCCCAGTTCGCCGCCCTGAAGGGCCGCGTCGACATCCTGGTGGCCACCCCCGGCCGCCTGCTGGACCACGTCGGCCAGAAGACCGTGGACCTGTCCGGCGTGGAAATCCTGGTGCTGGACGAGGCCGACCGCATGCTCGACATGGGCTTCATCCGCGACATCAAGAAGCTCATCGCCCTGGTGCCGAAGCAGCGCCAGAACCTGCTGTTCTCGGCCACCTTCTCCGACGAGATCAAGCTTTTGGCCAACGGCCTGCTCAACAACCCCAGCTGCATCGAGGTGGCCCGCCGCAACACGCCCACCGAGCTGGTGCGGCAGTCCGTGCACCTGGTGCCGCAGATCCACAAGAAGGACCTGCTTTCCCACCTCATCCGCCAGCACAACTGGCAGCAGGTGCTGGTGTTCACCCGTACCAAGCACGGCGCCAACAAGCTGGCCGAGAAGTTGCTGAAGGACGGCATTCCCGCCGCCGCCATCCACGGCAACAAGAGCCAGGCCGCGCGCACCCGCGCCCTCGCCCAGTTCAAGGACAGCAGCCTGCAGGTGCTGGTGGCCACCGACATCGCCGCGCGCGGCATCGACATCGACCAGTTGCCGCAGGTGGTCAACTTCGAACTGCCCAACGTGCCCGAGGATTACGTGCACCGCATCGGCCGCACCGGCCGGGCCGGCAGCGAGGGCGCCGCGGTGTCCCTGGTGGATGCGGAGGAGATGGGCTACCTGAAGGACATCGAGCGCCTCATCAAGCGCGGCATCGCCCGCGTGGAAGTCGAGGGCTTCGCGCCGCCCGAGCGCCCCGCCGGCCACCTGCCGGAGCGGGACGAGCGGCCGCCGCGCCAGGGTCGGCCAGGCGGGCAGGGCAGGGGAGACGGGCGCGGCCGCGGCCAGCCGGCCGGCCGGCCCGGCAAGCCCGGCGGTAATGCGTCCCGGGCCAACGCAGGCGGCGCCAAGCCCGCAGGCCCGAAGCCGGCGGCCAATCCGCGGGCGCCCCGGCCCGCCGCCGCCAGCGGCGCACCCACGCCCGTTCGCCGTGAGTCCCACCAGAACCGTGGCCGGCCGGTGGCGGCGCTGTTCAGTCCAAAGGGAGGCAAGGACAGGTAAGCGGATGCTTCCCTCCCCCCTCAAGGGGGAGGGGGTGACGATCCGCCGCCGATCCGATTTCACGCATGCACCCCGCCAAACCCCTGTTCTCCTACCGTCCCTACTGGGCCAGGCGCTTCGGCGTGGCGCCCTTCCTGCCCATGTCGCACAAGGAGATGGAGGCGCTGGGCTGGGACAGTTGCGACGTCATCCTGATCACCGGCGACGCCTACATCGACCATCCCAGTTTCGGCATGGCCCTGGTGGGGCGGCTGCTGGAGGCGCAGGGCTTCCGCGTCGGCATCCTCAGCCAGCCGGACTGGAAGTCCGCCGATGCCTTCCGTGTCCTGGGCCGGCCCAACCTGTACTTCGGCGTCACCGCGGGCAACATGGATTCCATGGTCAACCGCTACACCTCGGACCGGAAGATCCGCTCCGACGACGCCTACACCGCCCACGCCGAGCCCAACCGCCGCCCGGACCGGGCCGTCACCGTCTATGCCCAGCGCTGCAGGGAAGCCTACAAGGACGTGAACGTGGTCATCGGCGGCATCGAGGCCTCACTGCGCCGCATCGCCCACTACGACTACTGGTCCGACAAGGTGCGCCGCTCCGTGCTGCCGGATGCCAAGGCCGACCTGCTGCTGTTCGGCAACGCCGAGCGGGCTTTGGTGGAACTCACCCACCGCCTCGCCGCCGGCGAGTCCATAGAAAGCATCCGCGACCTGCGCGGCAGCGCCTTCATGGTCAGCCACGGCTGGAAGCCTTCCGACGAATGGCATGAGCTGGATTCCCTGGCCATGGACACGCCGGGGCGAGTCGATCGGCATCCGGATCCGTACGCGGCGCCCCCCTCCCCCCCGGGGGGAGGGGCTGGGGGAGAGGGTAATGCGCGCAAACTCGCACCCGCCTTGCCCAAGGATCTCCTGGCTCATGCCCGTGACCTGCGCAGCCATCAAACCGACGCCGAGCGCCTGCTCTGGGAAATCCTTCGCGCCAAGCGCTTCCTTGGCCTGAAGTTCCGCCGCCAGCACCCGGTTGGCCGCTACATCCTGGATTTCTACTGCGACGAGTTGAAACTGGCGGTCGAACTGGATGGCGGACAGCACGCGGATCAGCAGGCCTATGACGCCACCCGCAGCCAATTCCTGAGCGCGCAGGGCATCGAGGTATTGCGTTACTGGAACAACCAGATGCTTGGAGAGACGGAGGCGGTGCTGGAGTCGCTGTATCAGGCGGTGCAGCGAAAGGCGCCCTCTCCCCCGGCCCCTCCCCCCCAGGGGGAGGGGAGACAGGCGGCGCAGCTTCTGCGTTACATGCCGCGTGACCAGCGCCTCGCCGCCATCCACGCTAACCGCGCCCACACCGTCATCCGCCTGCCGGCCTACGAGCAGGTGGAGAAGAACCCTATCCTTTACGCCCACGCCTCCCGCGTCTTCCACCTGGAATCCAACCCCGGCAACGCCCGCGCCCTGGTGCAGGCGCACGGCGAGCGCGACGTCTGGTTGAACCCGCCGCCGATTCCGCTGACCACGCCGGAGATGGACGCGGTCTACGACCTGCCCTATGCCCGCGCCCCCCACCCCGCCTACGGCGAGGCGAAGATACCCGCCTGGGAGATGATCCGCTTCTCGGTGAACATCATGCGCGGCTGCTTCGGCGGCTGCACCTTCTGCTCCATCACCGAGCACGAGGGCCGCATCATCCAGAGCCGCTCGGAAGAATCGATCCTGCACGAGATCGAGGCCATCCGCGACAAGACGCCGGGCTTCACCGGCGTCATCTCCGACCTGGGCGGCCCCACCGCCAACATGTACCGGCTGGCCTGCAAGGATCCGAAAATCGAATCCGCCTGCCGGCGCCTGTCCTGCGTGTTCCCGGACATCTGCCCCAACCTGAACACCGACCACGGCCCGCTCATCCAGCTCTACCGCAAGGCCCGGGCCCTGCCGGGCATCAAGAAGGTGCTCATCGGCTCCGGCGTGCGCTACGACCTGGCCATGAAGTCGCCGGAATACGTGAAGGAGCTGGTTACCCACCACGTCGGCGGCTACCTCAAGATCGCCCCCGAGCACACCGAGGAAGGCCCCCTCAACCACATGATGAAGCCGGGCATCGGCACCTACGAGCGCTTCAAGCAACTGTTCGAGAAATACTCGAAGGAAGCGGGCAAGGAGCAATACCTCATCCCCTACTTCATCGCCGCCCACCCGGGCACCACGGATGAAGACATGCTCAACCTGGCCCTCTGGCTGAAGGCGAACAACTTCCGCCTCGACCAGGTGCAGACCTTCCTGCCCACCCCCATGGCCCTCGCCACCGCCATGTACCACACCGGCAAGAACCCGTTGAAGCGGGTGCTGCGCGGTGGCCAGGACGTCCCCGTCGTCACCCAGGGCCGTATCCGCCGCCTGCACAAGGCCTTTCTGCGCTACCACGACCCGGAAAACTGGCCCCTGCTGCGCGATGCCCTCAAGGAAATGGGCCGCGAAGACCTCATCGGCAACAGCAAGAAGCACCTCATCCCCAGCTTCCAACCCGCCGGCACGGGGCGGCGCTACGGCGCCGAACGGCCCGCGACGCGGGAGGAAGGCGGGGCGCCCGGCAAGACCGCGCCCGCGAGCCGTGAAGAACGGTCGCCGCGCGGCAGCCGCGAGGCATCCCGCCCGCAAGTCCCCAGCCGCCCGCCGCGCCGCGACGAGCCCGCCCCGCCCCTTGCCGCCAAGCCGCCCCGGCGCGGTGCCGGACGCGGCAAGCCGGTGGCGGAAACCCCGCCGCAGCCCGCCGGTCGGCGAGGCCGACCGCTGACTTCTCGCTTGAGGTAACATTCCGCCAGACAGCCCTGGCCCGACCCCGTTCACCCCATCGCCAGAGCCTGCCGCACACTCAAGGAGGCTGCATGCACATCTGGTCCATTCCCCTCGCGCTCCTTTGCGCCACCGGCATCGCCCTGGCCGCCGACCCGGCCCCCCCTCCCCAGCCCGCGGCCGTCCCCGCCGTCGAGCAGGCCGCCCCCGTTCAACCCGCCAGGATGCAGCGCCACAAGGCCAAGCGTCTGCCCCGCGGCGACCTGCGCCACTGCCTGGAACTGAAGGACGACAAGGCCGTCATCGCCTGCGCGGAAAGGCGGCGTAAGCAGTAAGTTTTTGCGCCGGCGCCGCACATCAGAATGAGCCCGGGGGGGTTGGCCTGCTGAAGGTGCAGTGAGGTGATGCCTGAAACCCTATTGTCGAGCACCGAAGGCCGCTTGCTGGGCTTGGGTCTCGCGCTGTCCGTGTTGATGCTGCTGGCGTTCGGCATCGGGTCGCAGATGTTTCCGGACAGCGTGCTTACCTACGCGGCCATGACCGGGCTCAACCTGGTCATTGGTCGCGCCGCCGGGATGTCGTTCGGCTACGCGAGCGGCTTCGGCCATGCCCAGGTGGTGCCCATCAACATGCTGGTGGAGACCATCCAGGTGCTGGTGGTGTACCCCCTCTTCGCACTGAGCTGGCGGCAACTGATCCGGCTGCCCCGGCTGGAAGCCTCTCTCGCGCGACTGCACCATGCGGCCGAGTTGCGGGGGGACACGGTACGCAGGTTCGGCATCGCCGGCCTGTTTGTGTTCGTGTTCCTGCCATTCTGGATGACCGGGCCGGTGGTGGGGGCGATCATCGGTTTCCTGATCGGCCTGCGCCCCTGGGTGAACATGGCGGCCGTGCTGGTGGCGACCTATGTCGCCATCGGCGTCTGGGCGCTGCTGCTGAACGAGCTCAGTGCCTGGGCGGCCACCTTCAACCGCTTCGCGCCCTACGCGCTGTTCGTGGCGATCGTGCTCATCGCCGGGGTCATGTATCTGCTGCACCGTCGCGGTCGTCCCGCCGGCGATGCGCCCAATGCATAGCGTCGTCGCCGTCCTTGCCAAGCCTGCCTGGCTCTAACCCGTCTACCATTGGTGCCTGCTCCCCAACCTGCAAAGCGCCCTCGGCATCCTGGCCTTCGTCGGTCTGGCCTGGGTCTTGAGCGAGAACCGGGCCCGGTTTCCCACGCGTATCGTGCTGGCGGGTCTGGCGCTGCAATTCGCGCTGGCCGTGGCGCTGTTGAAGCTGCCCCTGTTCCAGGGGGTGTTTATGGCCCTGAACGAGGCGCTGGGGGCACTGGAGCACGCCACCCGGGCGGGCACCAGTTTCGTCTTCGGCTATCTGGGCGGCGGCGCGGCGCCGTTCGCGGTGACCGATCCGGCTTCCTCCTTCGTGCTGGCCTTTCGCGCCCTGCCGCTGATCCTGGTGGTGAGCGCCCTGTCCTCCCTTTTGTTTTACTGGCGGGTGCTGCCCTGGTTGGTGCGGGCGGTCTCCCACCTGCTGCGCAAGACCCTGGGCATCGGCGGCGCGGTGGGCCTGTCGGCGGCGGCGGACATCTTCGTCGGCATGGTGGAGGCGCCACTGTTTGTGCGGCCCTACCTCGCGGCCATGAGCCGCGGTGAACTGTTTTCGGTGATGACCTGCGGCATGGCCACGGTGGCGGGCACGGTGATGGCGCTGTACGCCAGCTTCCTCGCCCCCGTGGTGCCGGACGCCATGGGCCACATTCTCACCGCCTCGCTGGTGAGCACGCCGGGAGCGCTGCTGATCGCGGCCCTCATGGTGCCGGCGGGTGAGACGTCCACCGGCGGTGAGTTGAAGGCTCCCGACAGCGCCCGCTCCAGCATGGAAGCCATCACCCAGGGCACCCTGGCGGGGGTGACGCTGCTCATCAACATCGTCGCCATGCTGCTGGTGTTCGTCGCCCTGGTCAGCCTTACCAACCTCTTGCTGGGGCTGCTGCCCAGCGTGCTCGGCGAGCCCCTGTCCATGCAGCGGATCCTGGGCTGGCTGATGGCGCCGGTGGTCTGGCTGATGGGCATTCCCTGGACCGAGGCCACCACCGCCGGCAGCCTGATGGGCATCAAGACCGTGCTCAACGAGCTCATCGCCTACCTGGACCTGGCCCGTCTGCCGGCCGAGGCCCTGAGCCCGCGCAGCGACCTGATCATGACCTACGCCCTGTGCGGCTTTGCCAACCTAGGCAGCCTCGGCATCCTCATCGGCGGTCTCGCCACCATGGTCCCCGAACGCCGCGCCGATATCGTCTCCCTGGCCCCCAAGGCGGTGCTCTCCGGCACCCTGGCGACCCTGCTCACCGGCTCGGTGGTGGGAGTGCTGACGGTGTGAGCCGGGGTGGATGCTTTTCCCGGCTATATGACTTTGAGAAGACGCCCCGAAGCATGAATACCCTGAAGGGCATAAAAGTCATGCCCGTTTCCCTCACCCCCAGCCCCTCTCCCGCTTGCAGGAGAGGGGGGCTTCAAGAGTCGCTGACGCGACTTTCACGTTAATCGTGAACTTCGCGCGCCGCCGCTTACAGGGCCTGGCGACGATTCTCGCTGAAATAGCGCAGACGATGCAGTCGCCACTCCGGCGCGTGGTCGGCGCGGCAGAGGCCCTGCCGGAACGGTGGCGGCCCGAGCGGCAGCGCGTGACGCAGGTCGGCGAACCATACGCAGGTGGCGCGCGGGTCCTCGTCGATGCGATACAGCGCGGGGATGCGGGCGAAGGCGCGAAAGGCGCCGATCTCGGCGCGGTTCCAGGCCAGCAGGCTCAGAGGGGTGGTTTCGGGGCTGTCGTGCCGGCGCCAGATCAGGTCGTCGCGCGCGCGATAACCGCCCGGCCCGCTGTGTGCGGCGGGGGCCGCCACGCCTTCCGCTCCCCCTGCCGGGGCCAGCAGATCGACGAAGGCGGCGCGGTAGCCGCCGGCTTGCCGCTGAATCAGGTGCCAGTGGAAGGGAGACAGGGGTTGGGGCAGGGCCCACACCTCGGCCGGCAGTGGCGCATCGCGTTGCGCCAGATCCAGCGCCTGCCGCCGCAGGGGAACCGCCGCCGCCAGCAGCAGGACCACCAGCAACAGGGTGGCGCGCGCGATGGTGGGGCCCTTTGCCGCGCGGGCAAAACCCAGCAAGGCGCCGACGAGGACCAGCAGCGCGATCCATGGGTTGAAATCCCAGCTCAGTTCGAGGGCGTAGACATCCGGCAGGACGGGATAGAACAGCCGGGTACCGTACAGCGTGACCCAGTCGCCCGCGATGTGGCTGCCCAGGCCCAAGGCGCAAAGCGCGACGCAGGGCGGCCAGAGCGCGCGCCAGGAGCCGCCGTCGCGGCGGCGCCACAGCCAGGTCAGCGCCAAGGCGAGCAAGGCCGCCCATGCCGGCAGCAGCAGCAGCGAGTGGGTGGGGCCCCGGTGCAGGTTGAGAAATACCTGGGGCGCCAGCAGTTGTAGCGCGAAGTCCACGTCGGGAAAAGCGGCGCCGACGCCACAGGCGATTTGCCGCCGCGCGTCGGACAGGCCCCCGCCCCAGGCCGGCAGGGCGCGCGCCAGCAGCACCCCTCCCAGGGTATGGGTCAGCGTGTCCAATGTCCTTCAGCCCGCCGTCTGCACGGTAGTCGTCGTCCGTGACGCGGCGCCTGGGGCGAACAGGGGACATGCCAGGGCGACCGCTTCCGCTTGCGCCAGCAGGCTGTCGAGCAGGCGTCGCGTGCGCGGGAACTCCGCATCCTCCTCACTCAGCCAGCACAGGAAGGTCGCCAGGTAGATGCCGGTCACGGCCGTTTCGGCGACGGCGCGCGCCAGCCCGGTGTCGCTCAGTCCGGCGCCCTCGCGCAGCCATTGCACGGTGCGGCTGATGCGCAGGATGGCGGGGATCTGGATATGCACGTGGCCCGGTTCGCATTTCGACCAGATCATTTCGCGCGTCACCCGGCGACGCGGCGCGAGCGCATCCAGCCAGGTCATGATCAGGCGGAACAGGCGCGCGCGCGGTGGCATGCCGTCCAGCTCCCCGCCTGCGGTCAAGGCCAGGGCGGCCGCATCGGCGCGGTCGAACCAGGCATCGATGAGGGCGTCCTTTTCACGGTAATGGCGGCGGATGTCGTTCAGGCCGAGGCCGGCGCCGGCGGCCACCTGGTGCAGGCGCACCGCCTCCCAGCCCTGGCTTTCCGCCAGATCCAGGGCGATATCGAGCAGGGCGTCGGCTTCCGTCATGACAGGCCTCCAAGGTCGCGTGGGACAAACCCACTATAGCGCCTTGGCCAGATGGCGCGTTGGGGCAATGGGATTATCATGCCGCATTCCCCAGGAGCGGATGGTCATGACCACCCTGCAAAGCTACGAAGACCTACCCTATGAAAGCGTGCCGATCACCGATACGCATCCGGATTACCTGGGCGCCCTGGCGCGGTTGTTCGGGGTGGAGACGGCGCCGGCGGAGTCCTGCCGGATGCTGGAGCTGGGCTGCGCCGGCGGCGGCAACCTGGTGCCGATGGCGTTTCACCTGCCCGGCAGCCGCTTCGTCGGCATCGACCTCGCCCGCGCGCACGTGGACGAGGCGAGCGCCTGGATCGGCGAACTGGGGCTGGACAACATCCGCGTGCTGCATCGCAGTGTCGGCGACGACCTCTCCGATCTGGGGGAATTCGACTACATCCTGGCGCATGGCCTCTATTCCTGGGTGCCGCGCCCGGTCCAGGACGCCATCCTGGCGGTGTGCGCGCGCCAGCTCGCGGCCAACGGCGTGGCCTACGTCAGCTACAACACCCTGCCGGGCTGGCACGCCCGCGCCGGCCTGCGCGCCATGCTGCTGCGGCACTGCGCGGCGGGGGCGCCCGCCGCGCAGCGTCTGGCGCAGGCGCGCGCCCTGTTCGACTTCCTGGAGCCCGCCCTGCGCCTGAACCCGGCCGACGACGCGCGCGGCCTGCTCGCGGAGATCGAGTATCTGCGGCGGGCGCCGCCTTCCTACGTGTATCACGAGTATCTGGAGGAGACCAACGAGCCGGTCTGGTTCGGCGAGTTCATGGCGCGCGCCGGCGCCGCCGGCCTCGATTACCTGGCCGACGCCGGCATCGCCAGCATGCTGCCGGAAACCCTGGGGCGGGAGGCCGAAGCCATGCTGGCCGACGAGACCGACCGCATCCGCCGCGAGCAGCTCATGGATTGCGCGCGTCTGCGCAAATTCCGCCGCACCCTGCTGGTGCGGCGCGGCGTCGGCGGGCGCGAGCGGCCCGACCTGGAGGCGTTCCGCGGCCTGGCCTTGTACGCCGACCTGTCGCGCGACGGAGACATCGACCTCGCCAGTGCTACGCCCGAGGAGTTCGACCTGCCGGCGGGCGGCCGCTGCGTGCTCAGCCACCCCGTCGCCAAGGCCGCCGCCATGCTGCTTGCCTTGCGCTATCCCGACAGCCTGTCGTGGCCGCAGCTGCGCGCCGGCGCCGAGGACCTGCTGGCCGCGCACGGCAGCCCGCTGGCCGGCGCGGCGGAGAACGAGACGGCCCTGCTCAGCGAGCTCTACAGCCTGGTGGCGCACCAGGCCGCGCGCGTATCGCGGCGGGCCGGGGCGCCGGCGCCGGACGACCTGCCGGCGCGACCGGCCGCGCACGCCCTGGCCCGCAGCCAGGCGCGGCGCGGCCGCGTGCTGGCCTCCTCGCGCCACGTCGCGGTCGATCTGGACCCGCACGGCGCCCGCCTGGTCGCGGCGCTGGATGGCAGCCGCGATCTCGACGGGCTGACCGCCTGGCTGTCCGACTACCTGCGTGCCGAGGGCCAGCTGCCGCCGGCACATGCCGTGCTGCGCGACGCCGTGCACGCCCTGTTGTGGACCCTGGCGCGCGGCGGCGTGTTGTACCAGGTGGACTAGGCGGGCGCTCCGTCATCCGCCCGCGCAAACAGAAACGGCATGCCCGCGGGCATGCCGTTTCGCAAAGCGTGGAAGCGGATTACAGGCCGCGCAGGCGCTTCACCGCGTGGGCCGGCTGCACGGCTTCGACGAAGGAGAGGTCGTGCGGGGTGAGCTGGTCGTACATGCACACCTCGCCCTCGATCACGCTGGCGGCGAGAGGCTGCGCCAGGGTGGGCTGCACGGCCTCGACGTAGGACATGTCCTCGGCGCTGAGCTGGCCCATGTGGCAGACCTCGCCGGTGATGCCCGGCTTGGGATCGACGACGGCGGCGTTCACCGAGCGGATGGCGCTTTCGCTTTCGACGCAGTCCTTGTTGAAGGAGGAGACCTGTCCGGCATGCACCGGCAGGGACAAGAGCGCGATGGCGATCAAAGTAACGGTACGCATGGCATTTCCTTTCCAGGTAGTTAAAAAATACTAAATATCAGTGAGTGCTAATATACCCGTGTAATCTGCTCAGGTGAGGCGCAGAATTGATCCATGTCAAAAAAAGCGGGGTGGACATGCGGCTTTGTCGCATCAGCAATACTGGGCGCGCGGCGCTTGCGGCGTGTTGTTTACTCGGAACCGGCAGTCTCGCCGTGCGGCACAGGCTGCCGGACAATGCTGGCCTGAGCGTAACCGCATGGGCTTGTCGAATCCCCGGACTTCTCAGCGAGCCCGCTCTTTTGCGCGGGGGCCGCGCGTGAGCACGCCGCCGCGCTGCGCCTGGTGCGGCGCCGATCCGCTCTACCGCGACTACCACGACCGCGAGTGGGGCGTGCCGTTGCACGACGAGCGGAGCCTGTTCGAATTCCTGATTCTGGAGGGGGCGCAGGCCGGCCTGTCCTGGCTCACCATCCTGAAGAAGCGGGCAGGCTACCGGCGCGCCTTCGACCAGTTCGACGCGGAGCGGGTGGCGCGCTACGGCGAGGTGGACGTGGCCCGTCTGCTGGCGGACAAGGGCATCGTGCGCAACCGGCTGAAGATCGAGGCGGCCATCGTCAACGCGCGCGCCACCCTGGCGGTGCGCGAGGCCTTTGGTGGCCTGGATGCCTACTTCTGGCGTTTCGTCGATGGCCGGCCCCTCCAGAACGCCTGGCGCGACCTCGGCCAGGTGCCGGCGAGCACGCCGCTGTCGGACCGCATCAGTAAGGACCTCAAGCAGCGCGGCTTCAAGTTCGTCGGTTCCACCATCGTCTATGCCCACATGCAGGCCACCGGCATGGTCAACGACCACACCGTCGATTGTTTCCGGCATGCCGAATTAGGGGTGGAGCACGGGGGTAACATGCCAGCGTCAGCATCCCCGTATCCAACTTGAAACGGGTGCCGCCATGCCCTTCGCCGTCCCATATTTCCTGCTGATCCCGGCCCTGCTGGCATCGCCGGCCTGGGCTGCCTGTCCGCCCCGGCCGGCGGAGGTCGCTCCGCCGCCTGCGCAACGCCAGCAGGTCGACCTGGAGCGCGAACTCGATGCGCCCTGGCAGGCGGGCGGCGCCATCGTCCTGTACTGCGACGCGGAGGGACGGCCCCAGGCCGGCCGCACGCCGCATCCGCCGCTCGATCAGGCCGAGGAACAGGCGCGCCGGGCCGAGCACTGGGCGCTGGCGCGCAAGCTCAACATGGCGAAGAAGGGCGAGGCGCATCCGCGCGGCCTGCCCCTGGCCAGGCCGCAGATGGAATTGCTGCAACGTTTCGCCCTGGCCGATGCCGGCGCCGTGTGGCTGCGCGAGGTGGCGGACGACACCCTGCGCCTGTTCAACAAGGGCTACCTGGAGTACGACCGGGCGCTGTGGGCGCGTTCCGTCAAGTCGGGCCGCATGCCGCCCCTGTCGCGGCTGCTCACCGGCAAGCTGAGCGACAAGGGGCTGTTCTCCGGCGATGCCAGTGTCTTCAAGTTCTTCGGCTACGCCGGCCCCGGCGCCATGGCCCATCCGGGCGCCATCGGCCTGGGCGACGGCGGCCTGCGCTGCAAGTTCCCGGCCAGCAACGAGCTGGTCGATCCGCACGCCATCCTCTCCCACGAATTCGGCCATACCCGCTATGGCGATCCCGCCAGCGGCGGCAGCCTGCTGGGCGAGGCGCGCACCGTCGAGCGTTACGAGAATCCGGTGCGCGTGCGCAACGGCTTTGAACCCCGCTCGGTGTATTTCGAGCGCGTCAACCAGGGCGCCCTGGAGGCGAAAAAGGGCAGCCTGTTCGAGCGTCTGCTGCGCCTGGAGCGACAGCGCGGCATCAAGGTGAAGGATATGTCCATGGTGGATCGCTACCACTGCGATTGTCCCGGCCCGCTGCCCATCATCCTCGACTGCGAGGTGCGCGAGCGTCCCGCCGGCGAGGACGCCAGCGTCCCCGGCTACGAGCACGACTGCAAGCTGAGCTGGAGACCGGAGCCGGCGCCGCTGCGCTGAACCCCGCGCGGCGGCGCTTGATGTTCGTCAAGGCCCGCCCGCCGGCCGACCCCAACACTGGCGCGTCCGCATCCGCCTTCGTCCGCCATGCCCCGTCTCTGGATTACCTACACCGCCGCGCCGCATCGCGTGCTCTTTCTGCCCGGTGCGGTGCAGGTCGTCCTGGTCATGCTCTGGTGGTTGCTGGACATGCGTCTGCGCGCGGCCGACGGCGCGGGCCTGGCCGCGGGCGGGCTGCCCGGCCCCGCCCTGCATGTCTGGTGGATGCTGTATGGCTGCTTTCCCTTCTTTATCTTCGGCTTTCTCTTCACCGCCATGCCCAACTGGCTGAACGGCCCCGCCATCCCGCGCGCCGCCTATGTCACGTCTGGCCTGGCCATGAGCCTGGGCGTGCTCGGGGTGTACCTCGGCGGCGTGCTGCCCGCCACCCTGTCGGCCGGCCTCGCCCTGCACGCGGCGGGTTGGGCCATCGCCGCGCTGGCCCTGGGCCACACCCTGCTGCGCGCGCCGCCGCAGGACAAGCTGCATTCCGCCTTCGCCGTCGCGGCCATCGTCCTCGGCTGGCTGGGCAACCTCGCCTTTCTGGCGATGCTGGCCGCGGACTGGACGCCGGGCCTGGCGGTAGCCAACGCGCTGGGTGTGTGGGGCTTCCTGATGCCGACCTTCCTGGTGGTCTGCCACCGCATGATTCCCTGGTTCACCAGCCGCGTTGTGCCCAACTACGTCATGCTGCGGCCCTACGGCCCGCTCTGGCTGCTGCTGGCGGGCTGCCTGCTGCGCGGCGGGCTGGAACTGGCCGGGCGTGCCGAACTGGCCTGGCCGCTCGACCTGCTGATGGCTTTCCTGGTGTGGCGCTTTTCCGCCTGGTGGGGGCTGTCGCGCGGCATCCGCCAGGTCTGGCTGCTGGCCATGCTGCACATCGCCTTCCTCTGGAGCGGCGTGGCCTTCGCCCTCTACGGTCTGGGCAGCCTGGCCGCCTTCGCGGGCTGGGATTGGTCGCCGGGACAGGCGCCGGTGCATGCCCTGGGCATCGGCTTTTTCGCCACCATGCTGATCGCCATGGCATCCCGGGTGAGCCTGGGTCATTCCGGCCGCGCCTTGCAGGCCGACGCGATCACCTGGGGATTGTTCTGGATCATGCAGGCGGCGGCGTTGGCGCGCGTGCTGCCGGATCTGGTTCCGGCGCTGCCGCGTTGGCCCATCGAGGCGGCCGGGCTGGTCTGGCTGCTGGGTTTCGCCGTGTGGGCGTGGCGCTACGCGCCCATGTACTGGCGGCCGCGGGTGGACGGCAAGGCCGGTTGAGGCGGCCGTCAGGCGGGTAGCAGCGGCGCCGCTTCCGCCGCGTGCAGCAGATGCAGGTGCGTGCGCTCGTCAAAGCCGCGGCTGGCGAACAAGGCTTCGGCGCGGGGTCGCAGGGCATCCGGATCGGCCGCCGCGAGCACCAGGCGGAAGCGGTTGAAGCCGAGGGAACCGCTGAACAAATGCCATTCCAAGCGAGTAAGTTGCCTAAAAAAAGTAGTGGCGCTCATTTTTTAGGCAGGGAGTGATCGAAAAATGACCTGTTTCTGGTCAAAAAAGGTCGATTTCGAGGCGTTTCCCCTGCATTTCCCGAATTCAGGACGCACTTTGGGTATCGACCGCCAA
>JBBIKZ010000042.1:0-18804 GCA_037445185.1 Hydrogenophilales bacterium
CGAATATCCGCACCGCCGACTGAGGGTCGGTCTGGCATGGGCGACCGTGCCAGACCCCCGCAGCACGGGCCGGCGACAAGCCGGCCAGTGCGGATGAGCCCGGCCATGCCGGGCTTTTTTCTTTCCCGTCTTTCTGGAGCAACGGCCATGGCCAAAGAGGAACTCCTCGAAATGCAGGGCGTGGTGGACGAGGTCATGCCGGACTCGCGCTATCGCGTCACACTCGACAACGGCCACCATCTGCTGGCCTACAGCGCCGGCAAGATGCGCAAGCACCACATCCGCATCCTGGCCGGCGACAAGGTGACGCTCGAGCTCTCGCCCTACGACCTGAGTAAGGGTCGCATCACCTTCCGCCACATCGAGACGCGGCAGCCGGCGGCCGCGAGCGCTGCGCCGCGGCGCCGGCACTGACAGCGGGCAGAAAAAAGCCCCGCGGGCTGGACACCCACGGGGCCTAGGCTTGCGGCGGCGCGTGTCGGGCTCAGAAGTCCATGTCGCCCATGCCGCCCATGCCACCGCCCATGCCGGCGCCGCCGCCGGCCTTCTTGTCCTCCGGCAGCTCGGACACCATGCAGTCGGTGGTGAGCATCAGGCCGGCCACCGAGGCGGCGTTCTGCAGCGCCGTGCGGGTGACCTTGGTCGGATCCAGTACGCCCATTTCCATCATGTCGCCGTACTCGCCGGTCTGGGCGTTGTAGCCGAAGTTGCCCTTGCCCTCGACCACCTTATTGACCACCACGGAGGGCTCGTCACCGCTGTTGGCGACGATCTCGCGCAGGGGCTGCTCCAGCGTGCGCAGCACGATCTTGATGCCGGCATCCTGGTCGTGGTTGTCGCCCTTCAGGTTGCCGATCGCGGCGCGGGCACGCAGCAGGGCGACACCGCCACCGGCGACGATGCCCTCCTCGACCGCGGCACGGGTGGCGTGCAGGGCGTCCTCGACGCGGGCCTTCTTCTCCTTCATCTCGACCTCGGTCGCGGCGCCCACCTTGATCACCGCCACGCCGCCGGCCAGCTTGGCCTTGCGCTCCTGCAGCTTCTCGCGGTCGTAGTCGCTGGTGGCCTCTTCGATCTGCTTGTTGATCTGGGTGATGCGGGCCTTGATCGCATCGGGGGAGCCGGCGCCGTCGATGATGGTGGAGTTCTCCTTGCCCACCTCGACGCGCTTGGCGCGGCCCAGGTCATTGAGGGTGGCCTTCTCCAGGGTAAGCCCCACCTCCTCGGCGATGACGGTGCCACCGGTGAGGATGGCCATGTCCTCCAGCATCGCCTTCCTGCGGTCGCCGAAGCCCGGCGCCTTGACGGCACAGGTCTTGAGGATGCCGCGGATGTTGTTCACCACCAGGGTGGCGAGCGCCTCGCCCTCGACGTCCTCGGCGATGATCAGCAGCGGCTTGCCGGCCTTGGCCACCTGCTCCAGCACCGGCAGCAGGTCGCGGATGTTGGAGATCTTCTTGTCGTGCAGCAGGATGAACGGGTCCTCCAGCACGGCCATCTGCTTGTCGGCATTGTTGATGAAGTAGGGCGAGAGGTAGCCGCGGTCGAACTGCATGCCCTCGACCACCTCGAGCTCGTTCTCCAGGCCGGAGCCGTCCTCGACGGTGATCACCCCTTCCTTGCCGACCTTGTCCATGGCGTCGGCGATGATCTGGCCGATGGAGGCGTCGGCGTTGGCGGAGATGGCACCCACTTGGGCGATCTCCTTGCTGGTGGTGCAGGGCTTGGACAGCTTCTTCAGCTCCTCCACCACGGCATGCACGGCCTTGTCGATGCCGCGCTTCAGATCCATCGGGTTCATGCCGGCGGCCACGTACTTCATGCCTTCCTGCACGATGGCCTGGGCCAGCACGGTGGCGGTGGTGGTGCCGTCGCCGGCCACGTCACTGGTCTTGGAGGCGACCTCCTTGACCATCTGCGCGCCCATGTTCTCGAACTTGTCCTTGAGTTCGATCTCCTTGGCCACGCTGACACCGTCCTTGGTCACGGTGGGGGCGCCGAAGGAGCGGTCGAGGACCACGTTGCGGCCTTTCGGGCCCAGGGTCACCTTGACGGCATCCGCCAAGATGTTGACACCGGCCACCATCTTGTGGCGAGCGGCGTCGCCGAAACGTACGTCTTTAGCTGCCATGTTCCATTACTCCTTGAATGCGTTGTACCCGATCGGGCGGAATTCTGGTGTCGTCGCTGGTGTCGTCGGTCGCGATCCCCGCCGCTGCCTCACGCTGCCCGGTGGGGCGGGGAGGGGGAGTCGGCGCTCGCGCGGCTGTACGACGCTCGACTCACTTCTCGATCACACCCATGATGTCTTCTTCGCGCATGACGAGGAGTTCCTCGCCCTCGACCTTGACGGTCTGTCCGGAATACTTGCCGAACAGGACCCGGTCGCCCACTTTGACATCCATGGCGATCAGGTCGCCGCGGTCGTTGCGCTTGCCGGGGCCGACGGCGATGATCTCGCCCTGGTCGGGCTTCTCGGCGGCGGTGTCGGGGATGACGATGCCGGAGGCCGTCTTGCGCTCTTCTTCCAGGCGCTTGACGATCACGCGGTCATGCAAGGGGCGAATCTTCATGTTTCCTCCTTGAAAAGATTTCGGATGGCGCGTTGCGCAGAAACGAAAACGCAGAACGGTGTTAGCACTCGTGCGCTGCGAGTGCCAATAATAGAGACGCGCACGAGGGGTTTCAAGGGCCGGTCGCAAAAAATGGCCTACCATGCGCACTGTCGCCATCATGATCCGCCTCTCGTCCCGATGCCTCGCCTGCCGCGCGCCCTCACCGCCTGGGGCACCCCCGCCTTCATCCCCACCCTCAAGTCGGAGATCGGGGCCCTGCCGACCGGCAGCCTGCCGCTGGATGAGGCCACGACGCAGGGCGGCCGGGTGGGCGAGGAACAGGTCACGCTCACCGTGTTGCAGGCGGCGGATGTCGGCGACGCCCTCCACGCACGGGTGATAGTCTTCTTCACCGAGGTCGTCGGCGGCTGCAGTTGCGGCGACGCTCCGATGTCGCTACCGGCGAGGTGCGAGCTGCGGGTCGAGATCGCCAAGGCGGACGCGGCGGCGCGCTTCGTGCTGCTGCCGGATCGATAGCCTGCCCCGCCGACCATGCGACGCGCCCGGCGAACCGACAGTTCATCCGCCGCCTGCCCTCCGGACGGTGCCGCGGTGTGTGTCTTCGCCGATGCGGGGCTGGCGCGCTATCACTTCGGCCCTCACCACCCCTTCGGTCCGGCGCGCTATCCCGCCTTCATCGAGGCCTTGCGCGCGAGCGGACTGGCAGCCCGGCTCTGCATGCGTCCGTCGGTGACGGCGAGCGCGGACGACCTGCTGTTGTTCCACACCCCGGGTTACGTGGCCACGGTGCGTCAGCGCTGCGGCAGCGGGGGCGGCTACCTGGACCTGGGCGACACGCCGGCCCTGCCGGGCCTGTTCGAGGCCGCCGCCTGCGTGGTGGGCACCACCCTGGCGGCGGTGGATGCAGTGATGGCGGGGCAGTGCCGGCGGGCCTTCGTGCCCATCGCCGGCTTGCACCACGCACGGCGCGATGCGGCGGCGGGATTCTGTGTGTTCAACGACTGCGCCATCGCCATCGAGCACCTGCGCCGGCGCCATGGCCTGCAGCGCATCGCCTACGTCGATATCGACGCCCATCACGGCGACGGGGTCTATTACGCCTATGCGACGGATCCGGACCTCATATTCGTCGATTTCCACGAGGATGGCCGCTGGCTCTACCCTGGAACGGGCGCGCGCGAAGAGTCCGGCACCGGCGCGGCGGTAGGGACCAAGCTGAACATCCCCCTGCCACCGGGGGCGGGCGATGCGGCGTTCCTGCCGCTCTGGGCGGAGGCCGAGCGCTTCCTGGAAGAGGCCCGGCCGCAGTTCATCCTGCTGCAGTGCGGTGCCGACAGCCTGGCCGGCGATCCGCTCACCCATCTCGATTACAGCGCCGCGTTGCACGGGCATGTGGCGCGCCGGCTCGCCCGTTTGGCGCAGGCGTGCTGTGCGGGGCGTCTGGTCGCCCTCGGCGGTGGCGGCTACGCGCCCGACAACATCGGCCGGGCCTGGTGCGCGGTGGTGGAGGGGCTGCTGGCACCCTGATGGCGCGCCGACAACAGTGCGCAGGCTCAGTCCTGCCGCGGGCGTCTCGGCGCTTACCGAATTTGACATCCTCCCCGGCCTAAAGGCTGGAGATTCCTACGGCGCTCATGGGCGGTATTGAGCCGCCCATGAGTCGCTTCGGTGGGTTCCTGCTGCTGGCGGCATTACTGCACCGCTCACTTCACAGGCGATCCGGGCGTGCCCCGCCCTTAACATAATGATACGCTAAAACCCAAGGACGGCTACGCCGTCCGCGCTATCCTTCCCCGCCTTGAACGGCGGGGCTTGTCGCGCAACGGGTCACCGGTTGACCGGATACTGGGGCCGTTGCCAACTTTTCGGGGATGACCGTCGAACCGCCCCCCCAGTCGATCGAATGATGCGTAGCTGTTCCCGTCTGCTTTCCCTGGCCCTGCTCATCGGGCTCGCGACCTTGCCGCTCAGCCCCGCTCGCGCCAGCCTGGCCGCCCAGCCTGCCGACATCCAGCTCACCACCATGCAAGGCAAGACCCTCAAGCTCGCCAGCTTGCGCGGCAAATGGGTGCTGGTGAACCTGTGGGCCCCCTGGTGTCCCATCTGCTACCACGAGGTGCCGGCCCTCAATGAGCTGAATGCCCGTCCGGACGTGGTGGTGATCGGCGTGGCCGTGGACTACGGCACGGACGAGACCGCCGTGCGCCAGGCCATCGAGCGCGCCGGCATGCGCTATCAGGCGCATGTCCTGGGCGGCAACCGGACCGACGCCGACAGCCAGTCCCGGCGTGTCGGTCCGACGCTGTTCTATCCCACCACCTATGTGTTCAGCCCCGGCGGCAGGCAGCATCAGGTCATCGCCGGGCCGGTCAGCACCGGGCGCATCCTGGAGATGATGGCCGCCTATCGTGAGCGCGGGCGCCCCGCCAGGCTCGATGCGCCACGGCCGCGGCATCAGGGCCCGTGAGCCTGCAGCTTGCCGATCGGTTGATCGGTCTTCGGGCCGACCCCAGAGTACGGGCGGGCACGTCAGGCTGAAGCCCGACCTCCGCTCGGCCTGCCCGCCAGGGGCCAGGGTGGTCAGGCCGCCAGGCCGTCGCGCACGCGCATCAAGCGCTCGCGCGCCTCGCGCGCCACCGCCAGCACGGCCGGTTTGTCCACCAGCTTCACCATCACGTCCGGGTCGAGGAAGGCGACGGTGACCTTGCCGTCGGCCTCCTCCTTGACCACCACGTTGCAGGGCAAAAGCAGGCCGATCTCGTCCTCGGCGTCCAGGGCCTGGTTGGCGAGCGGCGGGTTGCAGGCGCCGAGGATGCGGTAGGGGCGCTTGTCGACATTGAGTTTGGCCTTGAGGGTGGCCTTGACGTCGATGTCGGTGAGCACGCCGAAGCCCTCCTTCTTCAGGGCCTCGATGGTCTTCTCGACGGCGGCGTCGAAGGGCAGGTCGAGCTGGGTGGAAAAGCCGTAGGCGGACATGGCTAGCCTCTCTCGAAAATGGGAAGTAGGCCGATTCTAACCCGCCGGCTACAACAGAATGATGTCGTACTGCTCCTGGGTGAACAGGGTCTCCACCTGCAGGGACACGGGTTTGCCGATGAAGTCGGACAACTGGGCCAGGTTCTGCGACTCTTCGTCGAGGAACAGGTCGATGACCGGCTGCGAGGCGAGGATGCGGAACTCGCGTGCGTTGAACTGGCGCGCCTCGCGCACGATGGCGCGCAGGATCTCGTAGCAGACGGTCTGCGCGGTCTTGACCTGGCCGCGCCCCTGGCAGGTGGGGCAAGGCTCGCACAGCAGGCGCGCGAGGCTCTCGCGCGTGCGCTTGCGCGTCATCTCGACCAGTCCCAGCGAGGTGAAGCCGTTGATGGTCATGCGCGTGCGGTCGCGCGCTAGCGCCCGCGCGAGTTCCGCCAGCACGGCCTCCTTGTGCTCGGCACTTGCCATGTCGATGAAGTCGATGATGATGATGCCGCCCAGGTTTCTGAGCCGCAGCTGCCGGGCGATGGCCTGGGCCGCCTCGAGGTTGGTCTTGAAGATGGTGTCGTCGAAGCTGCGCACCCCGGTGAAGGTGCCGGTGTTGACATCGATGGTGGTGAGCGCCTCGGTCTGGTCGATGATGAGGTAGCCGCCGCTCTTCAGGTCCACCCGCCGGGCGAGCGCCCGCTCCACCTCCTCCTCCACGTTGTAGAGGTCGAACAGGGGCCGCTCCGAGGTGTAGAGGGTGAGCCGGTCCGCCACGTTGCGGGTGAACTCATGGGCGAAGGCGAGCATGCGTTGATGGGTCTCGCGCGAATCGACCAGGATGCGGGTGGTCTCGGCGGTGGCCATGTCGCGCAGGACCCGGTGCGCGAGGTCGAGCTCCTGGTAGATCAGGCAGGGGGCGGTGCTGGCGGCGGCGCGAGCCTGCACGGCGTCCCAGATCGCGTGCAGGTACTCGACGTCGGCGGCCAGTTCCATGTCCTCGGCCATGTTGGCCATGGTGCGGATGATGAAGCCACCGTGCTCGTCCTGCGGCAGGATACGGGTGAGGCGCTCGCGCAGCAGGCTACGTTCAGCTTCGTCTTCGATCTTCTGCGAAATCCCGATGCGCGTCTCCTGCGGCAGGTAGACCAGGAAGCGCCCGGCCATGGACAACTGGGTCGACAGCCGCGCCCCCTTGCTGCCGATGGGGTCTTTGATCACCTGCACGAGCAGACTTTGCCCCTCATGCAGGATGCGCTCGATGGTACGCGGGGGATTTTCGCTGCGCGTCTCCCAGATGTCGGCCACGTGCAGGAAGGCGGCGCGCTCGAGCCCGATGTCGATGAAGGCCGACTGCATGCCTGGCAGCACGCGGGAGACGCGGCCCAGGTAGATGTTGCCCACCAGGCCGCGCTGGCTCGCGCGCTCGATGTGCAGCTCCTGCACGGCGCCGAGGTAGACGATGGCGACCCGGGTCTCCTGCGGGGTGACGTTGATGAGGATCTCTTCGCTCATGTGCGGGGTGAGTGCCTACGGCACGTCGAAGCCGACGCGCCGCAGCAATTCTACGGTCTCATAGAGCGGCAGGCCCATCACCCCGGAATGGCTGCCGGAGAGATGCTCGACGAAGGCCGCCGCCAGGCCTTGGATGCCATAGCCGCCGGCCTTGTCGAAGGGCTCGCCGCTGGCCACGTAGCGGGCGATCGTCGCGTCGCTCAGGGGGCCGAAGCGGACCGTGCTCTCGCTCACCGCCAGCCGTACCTGGTCCTGATGCGCGACCGCCACGGCGGTGAGCACCGTGTGGCTACGCCCGGCGTAGCGGCGTAGCCAGGCGCTGGCCTCGGCCGCATCGCGCGGTTTGCCGAGGATCTCGCCGTCCAGGGTGACGGTGGTGTCGGCAGCGACGATCGGTAGCGGCGGCAAGCGGCGTGCCGACACAGCGCGCAGGGCCGCCTGCGCCTTGAGATGGGCGAGACGGGTGACATAGTCCCAGGCCTTCTCCGCCGTCAGGGGCGTCTCGTCCACGTCGGCCCCGCGGCTGGTGTCCTGCCGCACGCGCAGGACGATGGGCGCGTGCCCGATCTGGCGCAGCAGTTCCAGCCGGCGCGGGCTCTGAGAGGCGAGATAGAGCTGCTTCGACATGGGCGTCATGATCGCCGAGTCGGCGCCGCGGCGCCACTGCCGATCGTTTACTAAACCCGGCGGCAAGCGTGCATCCCACATGACGGCGGCATGGCGCTGCGGCGATAATGCGCTAGAGAGGTCATCTATCTATCATGCACATCCACATCCTCGGCATCTGCGGCACCTTCATGGGCGGCATCGCCGTCATCGCCCGGCAGGCCGGCTTCCGCGTCACCGGGTGCGACGCCAACGTCTATCCGCCCATGAGCGAGCAGCTCGCGGCCCAGGGCATCGACCTCATCGAAGGCTTCGGCGCCGATCAGATCGCGCTCGCGCCGGACGTCTTCGTCATCGGCAACGTGGTGACGCGCGGCCGGCAGCCGCTCATGGAGGAGATCCTCGACCGCGGTCTGCCCTATGTCTCCGGCCCGCAATGGCTCTACGAGCAGGTGCTGCGCCACAAATGGGTGCTGGCCGTGGCCGGCACCCACGGCAAGACCACCACCTCGGCCATGCTGGCCTGGATCCTGCAGGACGCGGGGCTCACCCCCGGCTACTTGGTGGGCGGGGTGCCGACAAACTTCGGCGTCTCGGCGCGGCTGACCGACAGCCCGTTTTTCGTCATCGAGGCGGACGAGTACGACACCGCCTTCTTCGACAAGCGCTCCAAGTTCGTCCACTACCGACCCCGCACCGTGATCCTGAACAACCTGGAGTTCGATCACGCCGACATCTTCCCCGATCTTGCAGCGATCGAGACGCAGTTCCACCATCTAGTGCGCACCGTGCCGGGCAACGGGCTGATCGTAGCCAATGGCCGCGACGCCGCCCTGGATCGCGTCCTTGAGCGCGGTTGCTGGACGCCGGTGGAACGCTTCGGCGCCGACGGCAGGGATGGCTGCTGGCAGGCGCTCGCCCTCGATGCCTCGAGCTTCGACGTCCTGCTCGACGGCCAGCCCCAGGGCCGCGTGCACTGGGGGCTCGTCGGCGAGCACAACCGCATGAACGCCCTGGCGGCCATCGCCGCGGCCCGTCACACCGGGGTGCCGCCGGCCGCGGCCTGTGCCGCCCTGGGCCGTTTCGAGAACGTGAAGCGGCGCCTGGAGGTGCGCGGCACGGTCGCCGGGGTGACCGTCTATGACGATTTCGCCCACCACCCGACGGCCATCGCCACCACCCTGGCGGGTCTGCGCAGCAAGGTGGGGGACGCCCGCATCCTGGCCGTGCTGGACCCGCGCTCCAACACCATGAAGCTGGGGGTGATGAAGGCGCAACTCCCAGACAGCCTCGCCGCCGCCGACCTGGTCTTCGTCTATGCCGCCGACCTCGCCTGGGATGCCCGGCCGGTGTTCGCGCCCCTGGGCGAGCGGGCCCAGGTGCACCAGGCGCTCGCCGAGCTGACCGAGGCCATCGCCCGCGCGGCGCGGCCCGGCGACCACGTGCTGATCATGAGCAACGGCGGCTTCGGCGGCATCCACGACAAACTGCTCGCCCGCCTGAGCCGGTCCTGATGTCCGTCAGCGCCGAGACCTCACCCGGCAGCGCGGCCCCGGCGGCCGGCCCAGGGCGGGCGTCAGCGGGCGGGGTGACGCCGCGCTACTGCCGGTTGGAGACGCAGGGCGAGGGCGCGGTCCTCCACCTCGCGGGCGAGTGGGTCCTGGACCGGCTGCCCGAGCTCAACGCGGCGCTCGCTGCGCTCGCCCTCGATCCCTTGCGCCCCCTGACCCTGGACGGCAGCCGATTGGACCGCCTGGACAGCGCGGGGGCGAACCGGCTCATCGCCCACCTGGGCCGCCTGGGCCTGCCCTTGCCCCTCCTGCGTCTGACCGGGTTCAGCCGTGAGGCCGAAACCCTGCTCCGTCTCGTGGCCGGCCGCCGCAGCCACAGCGCCGCGCCGCCCCAGCGCAGGCGGGGCCTGCGCCGCGCCGTGGGCTGGCAGGTGCTCAAGCTGGGACGCTCGACCCTGTCCTCGCTCGCCTTCCTGGGGCAGACCGCTCAGGCCGTGGGTCAGTTGCTGGCGAGGCCGACCCGGCTCAGGACGCGGGAGCTCGTCGTGCAGATGGAGATGGTGGGCCTGCGCGCGCTGCCCATCGTGGCGATGATGAGTTTCCTCATCGGCGTCGTCTTCGCTTACCTGCTCGGCATCCAGGTGCAGAAGTTCGGCGCCAACGTCTTCGTCGTCGACGGGGTGGGGTTGGCCATCACGCGCGAGCTCGCGCCCCTGATCACCGCCGTGCTGGTGGCCGGCCGCTCGGGCGCCGCCTTCACCGCCCACCTGGGCGCCATGAAGGTGAACCAGGAGATCGACGCCATCTCGGTGCTGGGCCTCTCCCCGTGGCAGGTCCTGGTATTGCCGCGGCTCATCGCCATCGTCCTCATGCTGCCCCTGCTCACCGCGGTCGCCGACGTGGCCGGCATTCTAGGGGCGGCGCAGATCGCCAGCTGGCATCTGGGCATCACCCCCGCCACCTTCTTCGACCGTCTGCAGGAGGTGCTGCCGCTCAATACCGTCGTCTTCGGCCTCGTCAAGACACCGGTGTTCGCCCTGGCCATCGGGCTCATCGCCTGCCACAACGGCTTCACCGCGCAGCGCGACGCACGCAGCGTGGGGCTCAACACCACCGCCACGGTGGTGCACAGCATCGTCGCGGTGATCCTGATCGACGCCGCCTTCGCGGTCGCCTATCCGGAGATCAAGTGACGACGGCAAAAGCCGCAGGCAGCGCCACCGACGCCGGGACCGCCAACGGGGCAGGCGCGGCTCGCCCGGCGCCGCGCGATGCGGCGTTCGTGGTCGAGGTCGAGGGCGTGCGCACCCGCCTGGCCGGCCGCTGGGTGCACGACGGCGTCTCCTTCGCCATCCCGCGCGGCCAGGTGGCGGCCCTCATCGGCGGCAGCGGCACCGGCAAGAGCGTGCTGCTGCGCGAGATCGTCGGGCTTATGCGGCCCACCGAGGGGCATATACGCCTGTTCGGCGAGGACCTGGCGGCGCTCCCGCCGACGCGTCTCGACGCCCTGCGTCGCCGCTTCGGCCTGCTGTTCCAGGACGGCGCCCTGTTTTCCAACCTGAGCGTGGCGGAGAATATCGCCGCGCCGGTGCGCGAGCGCCTGCGTCTGCCCGACGAGCTGATGTGCGAGCTGGTCGACCTGAGGCTCAACCTGGTGGGGTTGCCGCTTGCGGCCGCCAGCCTGCGCCCCAGCGAGCTCTCCGGCGGCATGCGCAAGCGGGCGGCGCTCGCCCGCGCGCTCGCCCTCGAGCCGGAGCTCCTCATCCTGGACGAACCCACCGCCGGGCTGGACCCCATCGGCGGGCGCGATTTCGACCGGACCCTGCGCGTGCTGGCCGACAGCCTGGGTCTCACCATCCTGCTCACCACGCATGACCTCGACACCCTGTACGACCTGGTCGATCGGGTGATCGTGCTGCACGACGGTAGCGTCATCGCCGACGGCCCGGTCGAGGAGGTGGCGCAAACCGATCATGAGTGGATACGATCCTACTTCATGTGCACGCCCAGGGCCGGGATGAACCCGGCCCACGCTCCCGCGGGGGTGGCAGACACTCTGGGGCGGCCCGACGTGTTTCCTGAGCGCACACAGACCGGCTGACGAGAGATGGAATCCGAAGCACGCTATGCCTGGGTCGGCGCCACCGTGTTGGCGCTGTGCCTGATCCTCGCCGGCAGCCTGTACTGGCTGTCGGGGGCGGCGGAGCGGCTGCCCACCAAGCGCTACACGGTCTATTTCCAGTCCCAGTCCCTGGAGGGCCTGCAGATCGGCAGCCCGGTGCGCATGCAGGGCATCAAGGTGGGCCGGGTGGAGGACTACACCATCCTGCCGGATCAGCCGGGCACGGTCCGGGTCAGCCTGGAGGTGGACCGTCGCACCCCGGTGCTGGAGGGCGTCCAGGCGGTCATCTCGCGCAACCTGCTGACCGGTCTCGCGGCGGTGGAACTGACCAACACGGGGGCGAGCCGGGTGCCGCTGATGCGGGTGCCGGAAGGCGAGACCGACCCCGTCATCCAGGAGGGCGTGGCGGACCTCTCCAGGGTGGCCGAACTGATGGAAGACCTGGGCCGCACCGGGCACGAGAGCCTGAAGCGCCTCAACAACCTGCTCGCCGACGACAACCAGAAGGCGATCGCCGGCACCCTACGCAACCTGAACGCGCTCACCGGCGAGTTGCGCCACACCGTGCCCGAGATGAACGCCACGCTGGACGCCGCACGGCAGGCGGCCGCACAGTTGCAGCGCACCGGTGCCGAGCTGGGGCAGGTGGCGCGCGACGGCGGGGCGCATCTCGACCGCGTCGCCCGTGCCGCCGAACGCACCCTGGCCGAGGCGGACACGACCCTGCAGACCGCGCGCACGAGTCTCGGCCGCATGGAGCAGGAGCTTGGCGGCATCGCGGTCAGTCTGCGCCTGAGCGCCGATCTGGCCACCCAGGAGGTCGAGGCCACCGGCCAGTCGCTGCGCCAGGCCGGCGAGGCCCTGCAGGCGGCGGGTCGCGAGCTCGCCGATCCGGTGCGCATCCTCTACGGCCCCTTGCCCGAGGCGTTGGGGCCGGGGGAGACGAGACGATGAAGGCGTTGGGTCTGCTCCTGCCCGCCATCCTGCTGGCGGGGTGTCTGCGCCTGCCCGGTCCTGGGCAGGCCGTGACCTATCACGTGCTCACCGATCCCGGTCCGGTGGTGAAGAGCCCGCGGCCCCACGCCGCGACCCTGTTGGTGCGGGAGATGGACGCCCCGGCCCTCTACCAGGTGCCCAACCCGGTCTTCAGCCGCGAGCCGGGCACGCGCATGCATTACCAGCTCGCCCGCTGGAGCGAGCCACCGGCCAAGCGGCTGACCTGGCTCATCCGCCAGCGCCTGGAGGCGTCGGGCGCCTTCGCGGTGGTCTCGCCCCTGGGCGGGGGGGTGCGCGGCGACTATCAGCTAAACACCCGGCTGGTGGATTTCTATCACGACACCGCCTCTCCGCCCGGTGTCGTCCTTATGGTGCTGGAGGCGGAGGTGTTGCGCCGGACCGATGCCCGCCTGCTCGAGAGGCGCATCTTCGTCGCCCAACAACCGGTATCGAGCCACGACGTCGCCGGCGCCACCGAGGCCATGGGTCGTGCCGCCAACCAGGTGATCGACGAGCTGACCCTGTGGCTTGCGCGGGTGGTTTCGGCCGAGGGCCGGTAGAATAGTCAGTCCGCAACCGGCAGACAGTCAGCTCTCACCGCATGCAGGCCCCCGCCGAGCGCCTTGCGGCCTGCCAATACCTCGCCATGATCCTCTACCTCCACGGTTTCAACAGTTCCTCTCAATCCGGCAAGGCGCGCGCGTTGCAGGCCTGGATGGCCTCGCGCGGGCTGGCCGAGGCTTACGTCTGCCCCGATCTGCCGCACCGCCCGTCCGAGGCCATCGCCCGAGTGGAGGCCCTCATCGCCGCGAGCCGCGGCACGCCCAAGCTGATCGGCAGCTCCCTGGGCGGCTTCTACGCCACCTGGCTGGCCGAGCGGCACGGCCTCAAGGCCGTGCTGGTGAACCCCTGCGTGGCCTGCCATGAAAAGCTGGCTGGCGAGGTAGGCAAGATCCAGCAGAACTGGCACGACGGCAGTCAATACGTCTTCACCGCCGAGCATCTCGCCGAGCTCTCCGCCCTGCACGTCCCTCGCATCGGACAGCCCGAGCGCTACCTGCTGCTGGCGGAGAAGGGCGACCAAGTGCTCGACTGGCGCGAGGCCGCCGCCTACTATGCCGGGGCCCGGCAGATCCTGCTCGAGGGGGGCGATCACGGCTTCACCCGTTTCGCCGAGTTCATCCCAGAGATCCTGGCCTTCTGAGTCCCCCCATGTATCTGCTCTACGAGGAAGACGGCGACATCAAGGCCGGCAGCATCCTGGCCGACAACGACGCCTCGCTGCAGGTCGAGTCCCAGCATGGCAAGCGTACCAAGGTGAAGGCGCCACACGTGCTGCTGCGCTTCGCCGCCCCGGCGCCGGCAGCGGTGATGGAGGAGGCGCGTCGGCTCACCGCCGAGATCGACCTCGACTTCCTCTGGGAGGTGGCCGGCGAGGAGGAGTTCGGCTTCGAGACGCTGGCCGCCGAATACTACGGCGGCGCGCCCACCGCGCCGCAGACGACGGCGATCCTGCTCGCCCTGCACGGCGCGCCCATCTATTTCTACAAGAAGGGCAAGGGCCGCTACAAGGCCGCGCCCGCCGACACCCTTGCGGCGGCCAAGGCGGCGGTGGAGCGCCGGGCGCGCGAGGCGGCCCAGCGCGCGCAGTGGGCAGAGGCCCTCGCCCGCGGCGAACTGCCCGCGGCCTTCCAGGGCAAGGTCTTCCGTCTGTTGCACCAGCCGGACAAGAACAGTCTCGAATACAAGGCGCTCGCTGACGCCTGCGAGACGACCGGCCTCACGCCGGTGCGGCTGCTCGACCGCTGCGGCGCCATCCCCTCCAGCCACGAGTACCACCGGCAGGCCTTCCTGCTCGCCCACTTCCCCAGGGGAACGGGCTTTCCCGAGCTGACCCCGCCGCCGCCCCCGCCGGCGCTGCCGCCGGCCGACGCTCCCGCCTTCAGCATCGACGACGCCGCCACCACCGAGATCGACGATGCCTTTTCCGTCATCTTCCAACCCGACGGCACGGTGCGGGTGGGGGTGCACATCGCCGCGCCCGGTCTAGGACTGCAACCCGGCTCCGACATCGATCGCGTGGCGCGCGAGCGCCTGTCCACCGTCTACATGCCTTGCGGCAAGATCACCATGCTGCCCGAGGCGCTCGTCGACCGTTACACCCTGGCGGAGGACCGCGACTGCCCGGCCCTGTCGCTGTACGTCGAAGTGGGCCCGGACTATGCCATCCGCGGCCTCTCCACCCAGGCCGACTGCGTGCGCATCGCCGCCAACCTGCGCCACGAGACCCTGGAACCCCTGTTCAATGTCGACAGCATCGGTGCCGGCGGGCCGGACTACCCCTTCCGCCGTGAGCTGGAGTGGCTGTGGGGCCTCACCTGCCACCTGGAGGCGGCGCGCGGCCAGGTCGAGCAGGACGGCCGCATGGACTACGTGATCCGGGTGGAAGGGGAACGGGTGCGCATCACCCCCCGCCAGCGCGGCAACCCCATCGACAAGGTGGTGAGCGAACTGATGATCCTGGCCAACAGCCGCTGGGGCGACATGCTGGCCGAGCGCGACGTGGCCGCCGTCTACCGGGTGCAGACCCAGGGCAAGGTGCGCATGTCGCTCAAGCCTGCGCCGCACGAGGGGCTGGGGGTTGCCTGCTACGCCTGGTCCACCTCGCCGCTGCGGCGCTACGTGGACCTCATCAACCAGCGTCAGATCCTGGCGGTGGTGCGCGGCGAGCGCCCCATCTATGCCGGCAACGACACGGCCCTGATGGCGGCCGTGCGCGACTTCGAACTGGCCTATGACGCCTACGCCGACTTCCAGCGGCGCATGGAGCGTTACTGGTGCCTGCGCTGGCTGCTGCAGGAACAGGTGACGGAAATCGACGCCGTGGTGATGCGGGAGAATCTCGTCCGCCTGGAAGGCCTGCCCCTCGTCACCCGCGTCAGCGGCGCCCCCACCCTCAACCCCGGCGATCACCTGCGGGTGGCGCTGGGCGAGATCAATCTGCTCGACCTCGAATGCATAACCCGTTTCATCGCCCTGATCGAGCCCAGGACCTGACCGTGGTTCACGTTGCGGGTCAAGCCCCGGTCATCCGGCCCATGGCCAGCACGACCTCGCCCAGAGGGCCCCATACGTCATGGCGGTCCGTGCTGGAGTTCCTTGGGTTGGCGGTATCGAGCTTCGACAATGCGCTCATGGTTTCGGCCATCGTCCATGTCCTGCTCATCTTCGGCCTGGTGCCCATACAGTCGGTCGATCCCAAGCTGTTCGATGCCCCCAACCAGCCCTTGGACGTGGTGCTGGTCAATGCGCGCAGCCAGGAGCGGCCGCTCAATCCCGAGGTGCTGGCCCAGGCCAATCTGGACGGCGGCGGCACGGTGGAGGAGGCGCGCCAGGCCGCGAGCCCCCTGCCGGTGAGCCCGGAGGACAGCCTGGCCGCGGCCGAGGCGGAGATGGCGGCGCGGGTGCAGGCCCTGGAGCGGCAGGCGCAAGCGCTCATGCAGCGGGCCAAGTCCGACCATGCCGTCCCCGAGACGCAGCCCGAACCGCCGGCGGAGACGCGACCGCCCAGCCCCGCGCCGGCCGACCTCGCCACCCGCAGCCTGGAGATGGCCCGGCTGGCGGCGCGCATCGACCAGCAGTGGGACGCCTATCAGAAACGCCCCCGGCGCATGTTCGTGGGGGCGCGGGCGGTGGAGTTCACCTTCGCCCGCTATGTCGAGGACTGGCGGCTCAAGGTCGAGCGCATCGGCAACCTGAACTACCCCGAGGCGGCGCGGCGCAACAAGCTCTACGGCAGCCTGGTGCTGACCGTGTCCATCAACGCCGACGGCACCGTCGAGTCGGTGCAGATCGACCGCTCCTCGGGCTCGCGCATCCTCGACGCGGCCGCCGTCAACATCGTCGAGATGGCCGCGCCCTACGCCCCCTTCCCCGAGGAGATGCGCAACAAGGTCGACATCCTCGGCATCACCCGCACCTGGACCTTCACCCGTTCCGATCGGCTCACTAGCCAGTAGCGGGATCAGTCGAGATACTCGAACACCTTCACCACCCGCTGCACGCCGGTGGTGCGCGCGGCGATGCCGGCAGCGACGTAGGCCTCTTCGCGTTTGACCAAGCCCATCAGGTACACCACGCCATTCGACGTCACCACCTTGACGTGGTTGGCGTTGATGCGGCTGTCGTCGAACAGCCGGGCTTTGACCTTGGTGGTAATGTAGCCGTCGTTGCTGCGCGCGGCGAAGCCGATGGGGCCGGCGATGGCCATCTCGTTGTAGACCTCCTTCACGCCCGGCACGCCGCGGCCGATCTCGCTCACCTGCGCCTTGAGGGCCTCCGTGGGGGCCTCGCCGGTGATGAGCAGGCGCCGGTTGAAGCTGGTGAAGTTGGCGCGCACGCCTTCCAGCTTGGCCTCGCGCAGGCGGCTGCCGGCGCGGAATTCGATCTCCTCGTCCTCGATGTAGACCCCGGTCGAGCGGCGGTCGTCGGCCATCATGGCGCCGACGCCCACCCCCGTGGCGACCACCGGCACGCAACCGGTCAAGGGGACGCTGGCCATCAGGCCGAGCAGGGTGGCGAGTAGCAGACGTTTGTGCATTTCAGGCTCCTAACAGTGAGTAATCGATGCCTTCGCAGAGGCTGTGCAGGGTGAGCAGATGCACCTCCCGGATGCGGGCAGCGTGCTCCGCCGGCGCGCACAACAGGATATCCTCGTCGCGCAGCAGGACGGCGAGTTCGCCACCGTCGCCGCCGGTCAGGGCGATCACACCCATGTCCTTGTCCTGGGCGGCGGCGACCGCCTCCAACACGCCGCGCGCGTTGCCGCTGGCGGAGATGGCGAGCAGAAGATCGCCCGGCGCCCCCAGGGCCTCGACCTGACGCGCGAACACACGGGCGTAGTCGGAATCGGCGGCGATGGCGCTGAGGATGGCCGCATCTGCGCTCAGGGCGATGGCCGCCAGACCCGGCCGCTCCGCCTCGAAGCGGTTGACGAGCTGAGAGGCGAACAGCTGGGCATGGGTGGCCGAGGCGCCATTGCCGCACACGAGGATCTTGCCATCGTGCATCAGGCAGCGAACCATGCGCCCCACGGCCTGGGTGATGGGCTCGATCAGGACCTCCTGCGCCGCCTCAAGGGCGGCGATGCTGTCGCCGAACTGCTGCTCAAGGTGTTCGCTGATGCGCATGGCCGATGGTGATCCATCAGGTGGGTCGGCCTTCAGGCCGAGAGGGGTCATGTGACGATTTACGGTTGTCGGCCTGAAGGCCGGCCTACGCCCGACCTGGGCCCGACCTGCGGCCGTCTGGTTCATACGGGATTATAACCCGTGGCCGTTCACCCCCCCGCCGTCGAACGCGCCGCGCAGCCAGGTCAGCCGCTCGCCGTCGATGAGTACGGCATCGAAGCGGCAGGCGCCGCGGTGGTTGCTGTGCGCCAGATAGGCCTGCGCCGCGCGCTGCAGGCGCGAGCGTTTGGCGGCGGTGATGCTCTCCGCCGCCCCACCGTAGTCGGCGCGACCGCGCGCGCGCACCTCCACGAACACCAGGGTCGCCCCCTCACGCAGGATGAGGTCGATCTCGCCGAAGCGGCAACGCCAGTTGCGCGCCAGCAACTTCAGCCCCTGCGCCTGAAGATGACGGGCGGCCCGTTCCTCGGCCTCGGCACCGCGCGGCATGTATCCCTCCGTTTTGGTTACACTGGCGACGCTAACCTCAAGCCGAGCGCCATGCAACCGAGCGAGTTCATCCCGCAGCGGGGCACTCTGTATGTCGTCGCCACCCCCATCGGCAACCTGCGCGACATCACCCTGCGCGCGCTCGATGTGTTGCGCGGGGTGGACCGCATCGCCGCCGAGGACACCCGCGTCACCCAGGGGCTGCTCGCCGCCTATGGCATCCGCAAGCCGCTCACCGCCCTGCACGAGCACAACGAGGCCAGCGTCACCCCCAAGCTCGTCGAGGCCCTCGAGGCGGGGCAAAGCATCGCCCTGGTGAGCGACGCCGGCACCCCGGGGGTGAGCGACCCCGGCGCGCATCTGGTCCGGGCCGTTCGGGCGGCCGGCTTGCCGCTGGTGCCCATCCCGGGGGCGAGCGCCGTCACCACCGCCCTCTCCGTCGCCGGCCTCGCCGCGCCGAGGTGGCTGTTTCAAGGCTTTCTGCCGGCCAAGGCCCAGGCCCGGCGGCAGGTCCTCGCCGAACTGGCGGCCCTGCCCTTTCATCTCGTGTTCTACGAGGCGCCGCATCGCGTGCTGGAGAGCATCGCGGACATGGCGGCCGTGCTGGGACCGGATCGGGCCCTCGTCCTGGCACGCGAGCTGACCAAGCGCTTCGAGCAGGTGGCGAGCCTCAGCCTGGGCGAGGCGGTGAGCTGGCTCGGCGCCGATGCCAACCGGCTGCGGGGCGAGTTCGTGCTGATCGTCTCCGGCGCGGAAGGTGGCGAATCGGCCGAGGAAGCCGCGGCCCGCAAGCTCCTCGCGGCCCTGGTCGAGGAACTGCCCGCCAGCCAGGCCGCCCG
>JBBIKZ010000043.1:0-18797 GCA_037445185.1 Hydrogenophilales bacterium
CAGGACTCGTCCAAAATCGTCGAAATCATGCCGTTCACATAGACCTGCCACGCCGTAATGCCTGTCTCACCCGATAAACCGCTCGCCAGAAGCGGACGATTCCCCGTCAGACCGCTCCGGTGGGGAGTTTTGCAAGAGGCTCAGGATTATCCTAAAAACCTCAGTTGACCGCTCCTTGACCTTCGCAAAGACGCATGGAACCTGACGTTTGCGCCTCCGCGCACGCTCACCCGGAAGGTGAGGCCGCTACGCGCCCGCTTTCGGGTCTGTGCGCGCGTCTGGCTGCGTTGCTCCTCCTTGCGGGGGCGCCCCGTAGCGTCGTCCGAGGGGCCCCGCGTGAGCGGGGATCGGACAGCGGAGGGGATGCCGGCGACTGCCCCGGGGGCGCCCGCATCCTGCTCCGCGGTCGCATCCCCTGCCGGGCCCCTGCTCCGCGCTACGCAGTCGCCGACCCCGCGGCGTCGTCGCGCCGAGCCCCCCACACGCACAAACCCGCCTTCGGGCGCGTTCAACTGAGGTTTTTAGGATTATTTCGGCCGCTCCACTTCGTGTCAAGATTGACGCCCCCGGTCCTGTTGGCACACAAGCATGAAACTGGTCATCGTCGCGATTGGCGAGCGCTTGCCCGGCTGGGCCGAGATGGCCATCGCCGAATACGTCACGCGGATGCCGCGCGAGACGCGGGTGGAGCTCGTCGCGGTGAAGCCGGACAAGCGCACCGGGCTGCCGCCCGAACAGGTCAGGGCGGCGGAGGCGGCCAGGCTGCTGGAGCGCTGTCCCAAGGGCGCCCTGCTCGTCGCCCTGGATGAACGGGGGCGTCAGGTGAGCACGCACGAGCTGGCCGAGCTGCTCGCTGGCTGGCGGACGACGGGTCGTGACGTGGCCCTGCTGATGGGCGGCGCCGATGGCCTGTCGGCGGAGATCCTAGAGCGGGCCGATCTCAAGCTGGCCCTCTCGCGGCTGACCCTGCCGCATGCCCTGGCCCGCGTCGTGCTCACCGAACAACTCTACCGGGCGGCCAGCCTGCTCGCCGGCCACCCTTATCACCGCGACTAGGCGAGCCCGGCCGCCTGGCGGTCGGCGTGATAGCTGGAACGCACGAGCGGTCCGCTCGCCACGCTCCTGAAGCCCATCTCCAGGCCCAGGCGTTCGAACTGCGCGAACTGCTCGGGCGGGACGTATCGCGCCACCGGCAGGTGGTGGCGGGAGGGCTGCAGATACTGGCCGATGGTCAGCATGTCGACCGCATGGGCGCGCAGATCGCGCATCACCTCGAGGACCTCGTCATCGGTCTCGCCCAGGCCCAGCATGATGCCGGATTTGGTCGGCATGGCGGGCAGGCGCCGCTTGAACGCCGCCAGCAGCGCGAGCGAGTGGTGGTAGTCGGCACCCGGACGGCAGGCCCGGTACAGGCGCGGCACCGTCTCCAGATTGTGGTTCAAAACATCCGGCGGCGTGGCGGCGAGGATGTCCAGGGCGGTGTCGAGACGGCCGCGGAAGTCCGGTGTCAGGATCTCGATACGGGTACCCGGCGCGCGGCTGCGCACGGCGCGGATGCAGGCGGCGAAATGGACGGCGCCGCCGTCGCGTAGGTCGTCGCGGTCGACCGAGGTGATGACCACGTATCTGAGCCCCATCGCCGCCACCGTCTCGGCCAGATGTTCGGGCTCCTGCGGGTCGGGCGGCAGCGGCCGGCCATGGCCGACGTCGCAGAAGGGGCAACGCCGTGTGCACAGGTCGCCCAGGATCATGAAGGTGGCAGTGCCGTGATGAAAGCATTCGCCCAGGTTGGGGCAGGAGGCCTCCTCGCAGACGGTGTGCAGGCCAGCCTTGCGCAGCAACGCCTTGAGCCGCACGACCCGCGGCGAGGCGTGGGCCTGGGCGCGGATCCACGGCGGCAGCCGCAGGCGCGGCCGGGGTTCGACCTTGATCGGGATGCGCGCCACCTTGGCGGCGCCTTTGTGTAGGAGGGGATCGGCCATGACGGTCGTCTCGTAGTGGCGACCATTGTAGCCTGGACCGGGGCCTGTCAGCACGACGGGGAGGTAGGGAGTCCAGGTGGGGTGTCTCGGAACTGGCCGGTGCGGTCTGTTTCACGAAGGGGACCGACGGGGTATGCTAAACGGGCCCTATCCGCTCATCTGACGCATGAAATTCACCGTCGCCTCCTTCCGTGGCTGGCCCCAGAAGAAGATCACCCTGCTGGGCATGTCGGGCGTGGGCAAGACCCACCTCGCCTCGCTGTTGCGCCGCCACGACTGGTTCCACTATTCGGGCGACTACCGCATCGGCACCCGTTACCTGGATGAGGCCATCCTCGACCTCATCAAGCAGCAGGCCATGCAGGTGCCCTTTCTACGCGAGCTCCTGCGCCGCGACTGGATCGACATCCGCAACAACATCAAGATCGAGGACCTGGGGCCGGTGCTCGCCTTCGTCGGCAAGCTGGGCAACCCGGAGCTGGGCGGGCTCGACCTGCCGGAGTTCAGCCGCCGCCAGGCCAAGTACCGCGAGGCCGAGATCAAGGCCATGCGCGACGTGCCGGAGTTCGTACGCAAGGCACAGGAGATCTATGGTTACGAGCACTTCGTCAACGATGTGGGCGGCAGCCTGTGCGAGTTGGAGGACGACTCGGTCATCGAGCTGCTGGCGGCGCACACCCTGATCCTGTACATCCAGGTCACCACGCGCGAAGAGGAGGAGACCTTGATCCGCCGTGCCCAGTCCGATCCCAAGCCCTTGTATTACCGCCCGGCCTTCCTGGCCGAGCACCTGCCCATCTTCATGCACGAGAAGGGCTACGACTACGTGGCCCAGATCCCGCCCGACGAGTTTACGCGCTGGGTCTTCCCACGCCTGTTCCATGCGCGCGTGCCGCGCTACCAGGCCATCGCCGCCCCGCACGGCTATACGGTCACCTCGCGCGAGGTGGCCCGCGTGCGCGACGAGGCCGATTTCCTCGAGCTGGTCGAGCAGGCCATCGCGCGCAAGGCGGGGAATACGACCGCGGGCGCAGGCACAGGGGAGGGCAACTGACCATGCCGCTCGTCGCGCACAACGATCTGCCCACCTTCGAGCGCCTGCACCGCGAGGGGCTCACCGTGCTCTCCGCCGACCGGGCCTTGCATCAGGAGATCCGCGAACTGCATATCGGGCTCTTGAACATGATGCCCGATGCCGCCTTGGAGGCGACCGAACGGCAGTTCTTCCGCCTGGTGGGGGAGTCCAACCCCATCGCCCAGTTCTACGTCCACCCCTTCACACTGGACGCACTGCCGCGCGAGGCGAGGGGGCGGGCGCACGTCGAACGCTACTACGAGACCTTCGATCAGATCCGCGCCGAAGGGCTCGATGCGCTCATCATCACCGGGGCCAACGTCACCCACGAGGACCTCTCCCAGGAGCCTTTCTGGGAGCCGCTCATCGAGGTGATCGACTGGGCGATGGAGAACGTCACCTCCACCCTCTGTTCCTGTCTCGCCACCCATGCCGTGCTGCAGTTCCGTTACGGCCAGAGGCGGGTCAGGCAGCCGGCCAAGATCTGGGGGGTGTTCCCGCACCGGGTGGTGGAGAAACGCCACCCGTTGGTGAGCGACGTCAATACCCGCTTCGACGTGCCGCATTCGCGCTGGAATGACATCTCGCGGGCGCAATTCGAGGCGGCTGGGCTGCACGTGCTGGTGGAGAGCGAGACGGCCGGGGTGCATCTGGCGGTCAGCCCCGACGGGCTGCGCGGCGTCTTCTTCCAGGGCCACCCGGAGTACGACACCATCTCGCTCCTCAAGGAATACAAGCGCGACCTCCTGCTCCACGCCCAGGGACGGCTGCCCGAGCGTCCGCCTTTCCCGGCCAACTATCTGAAACGGCAGGAGCAGGCCATCCTGGACGAATACGCCGAGCGGCTCATGTCCGCATGCAAGCTGGGCCAGCCGCTGCCGGAGTTCCCGGAGGCGCTGGTCGGCGCCCGGCTGGACAACACCTGGCACGACACGGCGGAGGCGGTGGTGGGCAACTGGATGGGCTGCGTCTATCAGGTCACCCACCGCGACCGGCGCCGGCCCTTCATGGAGGGCATCGATCCCGATGACCCCCTCGGACTGGGCTGGACAGGCGGCGGACGCTGATGGGCACACGCCCGGTTATAAAGGACGTGCGGCGCGATGCCGTAATGTGAACGTGGCATAATCCGCGCTTTATTTTTCCATGGCCATACTTACAGGAGGCGAGGCAATGGCAACGACAGCCAAGAAACCCACCCCCAAGACCCAGAAGGCAGAACCGGCCAAGGCCGCGGCCAAGAAACCGGCGCCCGAGCTGGTGGCTGTGAGCGAGAAGACCACGACCGCCGTCAGGGGTGCCGGCAGCAAGGCGACTGCCGCCAAGGATGCCGCCAAGCCGACCCCGGCCAAGACCCCCTCCACCAAGGCTGTCGCAGGCAAGCCGGCGAAGCCCGCCAAGCCCGAGCCGGCCAAGCCTTTGAATGGCAGCGTGTTGACGGACGAGGACATCCTGCGCATGCCCGAGAAGGACTACATGAACGAGGTCCAGCTGCAGTTCTTCAAGGCCAAGCTGCAGGCCATGCGCGCCGAGATCCTGGACAACGCGCGCGAAACCGGCGAGCACCTCAAAGAGAACGAGGTCTTCGCCGACCCCAACGACCGGGCCACGGTGGAGGAGGAGAACATGCTCGAGCAGCGCGTGCGCGACCGCGAGCGCAAGCTGCTCAAGAAGATCGAGCAGTCGCTCGCCCGCATCGAAAGCGGCGAATACGGCTACTGCCTGGAGACCGGCGAGCCCATCGGCATCCCGCGCCTGCTTGCCCGACCCACGGCGGAACTGTCCATTGAGGCGCAGGAAAAGCATGAGCGCATGGAGCGCCTGTACGCCGATTGACCGCCCGCCTCGGCAGAGCGCAGACGACGGCCGGGCAACCGGCCGTTTTTTCTTGGCCTGAGCCATGCTTAACCCGCAGACCTGGGAACTGCTCAGCTACATCGTCACCGTGATCGGCCTGCCATTCGCCATCGCGGTCTTCCTGCTCGAGCAGCGCAAAAGCCGCGAGGCCGAGGACGAGGCGCTGCAGGCGCGGCTCAACGCCGCCTACACCGACTTCCTGAAACTGGTGCTGGACAACGCCGACCTGCAAATGCTCGGCCGCGGCACGGCCAGCCGCCAGCTCACGCCGGAACAGGAGGAGCGTCGCTTCGCCCTGTTCGGCATCCTCATCGCCCTGTTCGAGCAGGCCTACCTCATGGTCTACGAGGAGGGGATGAGCCGCAAGCGGCAGCGCCTGTGGCAGGTTTGGGCGGACTACATGCAGGAATGGTGCCGGCGCGAAGACTTCCGCGCCGCCCTGCCCGAGCTGTTGCGCGGCGAGGACCCCGACTTCGCCAACTATCTGCGCCGGCTCGCCAACGCGCTCGACGGCGCGCTACCACAGGAGGTGCAATCATGATCATCGTCATGCGCCATGGCGCCACGCCCGAAGAGATCGCTGGCGTGGTGGCCCGGATCGACGCCGCCGGCCTCAAGGCCCACGTCTCCCAGGGCACCGAACTCACCATCATCGGCGCGGTGGGCGACGAGCGGGCGCTCAAACCCGAGACCTTCGAGCTGCTGCCGGGGGTGGAGCGGGCCATGCACGTGGTCAAGCCATACAAGATCGTCGCCCGCGACTGGCACCCGAAGGACACCGTGGTCGAGGTGCGCGGCATCCCCATCGGCGGCATCGACCTGCAGGTCATCGCCGGCCCCTGCTCGGTGGAGACGCCGGAGCAGATGGCGCGCGCCGCCCAGGCCGTCAAGGCCGCCGGCTGCCGGCTCATGCGCGGCGGCGCCTTCAAGCCGCGCACCAGCCCTTACGCCTTCCAGGGCGCGGGCGTGGAGGGGCTCAGGATGTTCCGCGCCGCCGCCGACGCCCAGGGGCTGCCCATCGTCACCGAGCTGATGGACGCGCGCCTGCTCGACACCTTCCTGGAATACGACGTCGACGTGATCCAGATCGGCACGCGCAACATGCAGAACTTCGATCTGCTCAAGGCGGTGGGGCAGACCCAGAAACCGGTCATCCTGAAGCGCGGGCTTTGCGCCACCGTCACCGAATGGCTCATGGCCGCCGAGTACATCGCCGCCGGCGGCAACCACAACATCATCTTCTGCGAGCGCGGCGTGCGCTCGTTCGAGACCGCCTACCGCAACATGCTCGACGTGACCGCCATCCCCGTGCTCAAGCGCCAGACCCACCTGCCGGTCATCGTCGACCCCAGCCACGCCGGCGGCAAGGCCTGGATGGTGCCGGCGCTCGCGCGCGCGGCCATCGCCGCCGGCGCCGACGGGCTGCTGGTGGAGATGCACCCCGTGCCCTGCGAGGCCTGGTGCGATGCCGAACAGGCCCTGTCGCCCGACGAACTCGTCGCCCTGATGGACGAATTGCGCGGCATCGCCGCGGTGCTCGGGCGCGGCCTGTGATGAACCCGGCGCAGCGACTGGTGCTCGCCCTGATCCGCTGCTACCAGTACGTCCTCTCGCCGTGGCTGGGCAACCAGTGCCGCTACACCCCGACCTGCTCGGAATACGCGCGTGAGGCCGTCGAGCGGCATGGCGTGCTCAAAGGGACCTGGCTTGCCCTGCGGCGCGTGGCGCGCTGCCACCCCTGGCATCCGGGCGGCCATGACCCGGTGCCGCCTAGGCGCGACTGACCGTATCGGATCGACGCTACTGTTGCACACATTAACGCAACTCTGTTGCATTAACTGGCGCACCCGACTACACTGCAGGGCATAGACAGCCTCGGATCATCGTCATGGCCACCCTGCCCGTCACCTTGCTCACCGGTTTTCTCGGCAGCGGCAAGACCACGCTCCTGAACCGCATCCTGCGCGAGCGGCCGCTCACCGCCGTGGTGATGAACGAGTTCGGCGCAACCGCGATCGACCATCGTCTGGTCGAAGGCATCGAGGGGCCGCTGGCGCTGCTGGGGGGCGGTTGCGTGTGCTGCACGGTGCAGGGCGCCCTCGCGCCCACCTTGAAAAACCTCATGCTGGGGCGTCAGGCCGGTCGGCTGCCGGCGTTCGAGCGGCTGATCATCGAGACCACGGGGCTAGCCGACCCGGCTGGCATCCTCGCCACCTTGCTCCAAGACCGGTGGCTTGCGCGCCATTACCACCTCGATGGCGTGGTGACCACGGTGGACGCCCAGTTCGGGCAACAGAGCATTGCCGAACACCCCGAGGCGCAGCGGCAGGTGGCGGTGGCCGATCGCTTGGTGGTGACCAAGACCGATCTGGCCGGCGCGGAGCAGATCTCCGCCCTCGTCGCGGCCCTCGCCCGGCTCAACCCACAGGCCGGCATCGTTCAAGGACGCACGCCGGACGTTGCCATCGCCCCCCTGCTCGATGTCGGCGGCTGGCAGCCCGAGACACGGCCGGAGGCGGTCAAGGCCTGGCTCGCCGTCGCTCCCGATCGCGCCGGGGCCCGGCCGATGCTGCTGCGTGGCGGGGCGTCTGCGCCTGCGACGGTGGCGCACACCGCGCGCGTGGAGCGCTTTTCGCTCGAGTTCGACGCGCCGCTCGACTGGGAGGGGCTTACGGCCGCGCTCGGCATGCTGGTCGATTTCCGCAGCCGGCAGTTGCTGCGAATGAAGGCCATCGTCAATGTGCGCGGCCGCCAGGGGCCGGTAGTGCTGCATGCTGTGCAGCATGTCTTCTACCCGCCGGTGGAGTTGGCGCGCTGGCCGGATGAAGATCGCAAAAGCCGTTTCGTCTTCATCACCGAGGGGCTCGAGGCCGGATTCGTGCACAAACTGCTGGAGGACTTCCGTCTGGCTGCACAGTCCGGGCTGATCGAACGCGCCAACAATGCCTATGCCGATGCCTTCACGGCGGTGGCCGTCACGGTGCTTCCTTCCGCCGCGTGACCGTGTCGGCTTGCTAGGTGCTTTTTTGATTGGAGGTAACGATGCAATTCCCCCCACGCGGAAATGTGGCTGAGGTCGAGGAAGGCGACTGCCTGCAACCGCTGTTCGACGAACGCGGGCTCATCCCCTGTATCGCACAGGACGCCGCCAGCGGCGAGGTGTTGATGCTGGGCTGGATGAACCGCGAGGCGCTTGCCCTCACCATCGAGACCGGCTACGCGCATTACTGGTCGCGCTCGCGCCTAAAGCTCTGGCGCAAGGGGGAGCAATCCGGCCAGGCGCAGGCGGTGGAGGCCATCCTGATCGACGACGACCAGGACTGTCTGCTCATCAAGGTGCGCCTGACGGGCGGCGCCTCCTGTCATGTCGGCTACCGCTCCTGCTTTTACCGCGCCCTAGCGTGGCAGCCTGGCACGACCGACTTTCGGCTACGTTTCCTGGAGACGCACAAGGTCTATGACCCCGTGGTCGCCTATGGCCGGCAAGCGACACATGGAGGAAGTGCATGAAAGTCGTCTATGTCTTCAGCACCGCGAATGCGAGCTACATCCTCAACGACATGATCCTGCCGCAGCTGGAAAATGGCAGTCACCCGGTGACGGTGACGGGAATGTTCTTCTTCGTCGACAACAACTACCTGCTCGTGCGTGGCAACCCCACGGCCCAGCGGCTGGCCAAGCTGGCCGGCGAGGGACGGATCGGCTTCGTCATGGGCTGCGATCAGTGCTGTTATGCGCGCGACATCGCCGACAAGCTCGAGCCGCCGGCCGTCATCGGTTGTTTTCCCAATCTCTACGCCAAGGCCGGCGAGCTGGGGGTGGATCAAGTCATCACCCTGTGAAGGCACACCGACCGGGGCCGGCGGGCCTGGCCGGCCAGAAAGACGAGGCCGCGCAGGTCGCCCGTTTGATTGCACGGCACGGGCGGGTCACCCAGGCGCGCATGCGCGTGCTGGCTGCCTTGCGCGCCGCGCCCAGCGCCTTGAGTCATCAGGAGCTGGAGCAGCAGCTCGAGCAGCAGATCGATCGGGTGACGCTCTATCGCGTGCTCGAGTGGTTATTGGAGAAAGGGCTCGCCCACCGGCTCGCCGGGGTCGATAGGGTGTGGCGCTTCAGCGCCGGGGGGCAGGCGCCGGCGGGGCACGAGCACGCGCATTTCCATTGCCATGCCTGTGGGCGTTGGTACTGTCTGGACGGCCTCCATCCCGTCTATGCCCTGAGTCTGCCGCAAGGCTTTCGGCTCGAACAGGCCGAACTCACCCTGCGCGGGCTGTGTGCTGGTTGTACAACGGGGGCGAGTGTTGACCGCGCGGCATGAAACATCGTGCAATATGGTTGCATGAAGCGGCGGGTGTTTCATGCCGCGCCTGACGAGCCTTGCCGCCACCACGCTGGCCGGCATCCTCTCGGTGCCGCTGGGCGGGTCGACCGGGTATGCTGCCCTGGATGGGGCCCACGCCGCACTGCCCTATGTTGACGCTGGCCGCAGCGAGCTTCCTCTATATCGCCGTCGCCGGCTTGATGCCCATGCTCGACCGGCGCCGCATGCCGACGGACATCCTGCAGCAGACGGGCCTGACAGCGGCGGTGGTGGCAAGCGTGTATCGCTTGCCGGGTGCGTGCATACACCCACACGGTTGAGGAGGAAACGTCGATGACCCGGACGATTCCACTGCTGGCGCTACTGCTCGTTGCGCTTGGCAGCACGACGGTCGCGGCACATGGCGGCAGCCACGCACACCGGGCGCACGAGCACGGCGTGGCCGCGCTCATGGTGGCTGTGGACGGGCCGACGCTGGTCGTGCGCCTGGAAAGCCCGCTCGATAACCTACTGGGCTTCGAACGCGCCCCGCGCAGCGCCGAGGAGCGCGCCGCGGCGGACAGGCTGCTCGCACGACTGACCTCCGGCGAGCGTGTCGTCACGCCCACCGCGGCGGCCGGCTGCACGCTGGTGGCGGCCACGGTCGACGCGCCGGTGTTGCAGGGCCAGACGGCGGATGACGGGCATGCCGAGCTCGCCGCCCAGTGGCGCTACCAGTGCCGCGACCCGGCACGGCTCACCGGGCTGCACGTCGGGCTCTTTGCCGCCCACCCGCGGCTCAAGCGCCTGGAGGCGACGGTGGCCGGGCCACGCGGGCAGAAGGCGCAACGCCTGACCGCGCGCATGCCGAACCTGGTCTGGTAGCGGGTGGTGCCGCGTGGTACGCGAAAAATGAACGCGCCGCTTGTCGAGGTCCGGGATCTGCGTTATGCCTGGCCGGGCCATGCCGCCTGCCTGGCCATCGACCACCTCGTGCTCGCCCCCGGCGAGGCCCTGTTCCTGTACGCGCCATCCGGGTGCGCCAACAGCACCCTGCTCGGCCTCATCGCCGGCGTGCAGGTGGCCAGTGCCGGCAGCGTGCGCGTGCTGGGCCAGGGGCTCGAACGTCTCTCGGCCAGCGCGCGCGACCGTTTCCGCGTCGATCACATCGGCATCGTCTTCCAGCAGTTCAATCTCCTGCCCTATCTCAGCGTGCTGGAGAACGTCCTCCTGCCGTGCCGTTTCTCCCCTCTGCGCCGGCAGCGCGCCCTGGCTGACGCCCCGGACCTCGTGCAGGCGGCCGGGCGGCTGCTCGCCACCCTGGACCTGGAGCCGGCGTTGTGGCGGCGGCGTGCCGACACCCTGTCGGTGGGGCAGCAGCAGCGCGTGGCCCTGGCACGGGCGCTGATCGGCCAGCCCGAGCTCATCCTGGCCGACGAGCCGACCTCGGCGCTGGATGCGGCCCGCCAAGAGGCCTTCCTCGATCTGCTCACGGCCGCGTGCCGACAGGCGGGCATCGGGCTCATCTTCGTCAGTCACGACCTGCGGCTGGCGGCGCACTCCACGCGGCACGAAGACATGAGCCGTCTGAATCGGGTAGGCTGGGCATGAGGCAGTTGTGCTGGCTGGCGGCACACTCGGCCTGGAACCGGCGCTACACACTCGGCCTGGTCGTCGCGGCCATTGCGCTCTCCGTCGCCTTGCTCAGCGTCATCGAGCGGCTGCGCACCGACCTGCGCGCAAGCTTCGCACAGGCGGTCTCGGGCACCGATCTCATCGTCGGCGCGCGCTCGAGTCCTTTGCAGCTCGTGCTCTACGCCGTCTTTCGCATGGGGGCGGTGACGCACGAGATGAGCTGGGACAGCGCCCAGGCCATCGCCCGTCATCCGGCGGTGGCGTGGGCGGTGCCGGTCACGCTGGGCGACGGTCATCGCGGCTATCCGGTGCTGGGGGCGCCGGCGTCCTATTTCCAGCATTTCCGCTACGGCGCGGGTGAGTCGCTGCGCTTTGCCACCGGGCGACCTTACAGGGGGCTGTTCGAGGCGGTCCTGGGGGCGGAGGTGGCCGAGCGCCTCGGCTACCGACTGGGGCAGCGCATCCTGCTCGCCCATGGTCACGACCCCCTCGCGCCCACCCATGCCGATAAGCCGTTCACCGTGGTCGGCATCCTCGCGCGCACCGGCACACCGGTGGACCGCACCGTACATATCGGCCTGGAGGCGATCGAGGCCATCCACCTCGACTGGCAGGGCGGTGCCCCCATCCCGGGCCTAGCCATCCCGCCCGAACTGGTCGGCAAATTCGACCTCACACCGAAATCGATCACCACCGTGCTGCTGGGGCTCAAAAGCCGCGCCCAGGTCTTCGCCATGCAGCGCTGGGTCGAGACCCAGGTCGGGGAGCCGCTCATGGCCGTGCTGCCGGGGGTGGTCCTGGATGAGCTCTGGCAGATGTTGGCGGTGGCGGAGCACGGCCTGCTCGCGGTCTCCGCCCTGGTCGCCGGCACGAGCCTGATCGGGCTGGTGGCGGTCATCCTGGCCGGTCTCAACGAACGCCGGCGGAGCTGGCCATCCTGCGCTCGCTGGGGGCGGGGCCGCGGCGCATCGTGGCATTGCTGGTCATGGAAGGGGTGGGGTTGGTCCTCGTCGCCATCCTACTCGGCTGGTTCCTCGCCACCCTGGCCATCCTCGTCGCCGGCCCTTGGCTGGCCGCGCAGTATGGACTTAGGCTTGCCTTGGGTTGGCCGACGGCGGGCCAGTGGCTGTGGCTCGCCGCCATCGCCCTGGCCGGCATGCCGGCGAGCCTTTGGCCGGCGGCGCGCGCCTACCGCATGGCCTTGAGCGATGGACTCACGCCGCATGTGTAAAATCCGCTCCATGCGACTGATCGTAGCGACGGGGTTGGCCCTGCTCGTGGCCTGCCAACCCGCATCCAGCCAGGATTACGGGCTGGGGGAAAAGATCCGTCCTGCCCCTGCGCCGCGGGCAGCCAATCCGTCGGCCGGCCAGCCCCGCAACGTCACCTGGGATGATCTGTTGCCGCCCGACTGGGACCCCTTGGCGGCCTTGAAAGGTCTGGACCTGGCGCGCCTGAAAGATGGCGACCCGCGCGCGCAAAAGGCGCTCGACGATCTCAAGCGCGCCTGGGAGCACGCCCCACCCAACCGTAGCCTGCACGGGCAGCGCATCCGCATCCCCGGCTTCGTCGTCCCCCTCGACGGCGACCCGAAGGCCTTGCGGGAGTTCCTGCTGGTGCCTTACTTCGGCGCCTGCATCCACGTGCCGCCGCCGCCCCCCAACCAGGTCATCCATGCGCTCGCGCGTGAGTTGGCCAAGGCGCAGAGCATGGATGCGGTTTGGGCCACCGGGCGACTGGAGGTGGTGCGCTCCGATACCCCCTTCGGCAGCGCCACCTACGTCATGCAGGTGGAGCAGGTAACCCCCTACAGGGAAAAACGCTGACCATGACCTGGCTGCGCGGCTGGCTGCTCGGATGTCTGCTGCTGTGGGCGCAGATCGCCGGCGCGGCCCATGCCCTCAGTCATCTGCACGATGCAGCCGATCAGCCTCCCGCCTGCGAGTGGTGCCTCGCCTACCAACATGTCTAGCATGGCGCAACCTCGGCCTCTGCCTCGCAGTCGGCCGCGCAGAGATCATGCGCGCCCGCATTCGGCAAGGTCACGCCGCGTCCCGTCGTCATCACCCCTGACTACCTCAGCCGCGCCCCGCCTGTGTCCCTCGTCTGATCGCTTGTCGTCCGCCGTCCACGACGGCCGGTTTCCGATCGTTTGTCAAGACGAGGTGCCCCATGCGTACTCATCCAACACGCTTGGCCTGCGCACTTGCGCTGGCTGGGTTGTTCGAGGTCTTCCCCGCCCATGCCAACCCCGAGATCGAGGCGCTGCGCGCCGAGATCGCTGCCATGAAACGCCAGTACGAGGCGCGCATGGCCGAGCTGGAGGCCCGCCTCAAGGCGGCCGAGGCCCGCTCGGCCGAGCCGTCCCGCCCCCAGGGCGCCGCGTCTGCGGCGGCGGGGGCCTTCAACCCCGAGGTCTCCCTCATCCTGCAGGGGCGCTATGCCCAGCGCGACGACCGTGAGGAGCGGGGGATCACCGGCTTCCTGCCCGCCGGGGGGCACGCGCACGGCTCGCAGCGGGGTTTCTCCGTCGACCATACCGAGCTGGTCCTTTCGGCCAGTGTCGACCCCTACTGGCGTGGCCATGCCAACCTCGCCTTCATCGATGACGAGGTGGAACTGGAGGAGGCCTGGTTCCAGTCGCTCGGCCTCGGCGGCGGGCTCACGCTGAAGGGGGGGCGTTTTTATTCCGGTCTTGGCTATGTCAATGAGCAACATCCCCACGCCTGGGACTTCGCCGACGCACCGCTGATGTACCAGGCCCTGTTCGGCGAGCGTTTGCGTCACGACGGCCTGCAACTCAGATGGCTGGCCCCGACGGAAACCTTTCTCGAGTTCGGCCTGGAGGCGGCGCGCGGACAGGACTTCCCGGGGGGCGGCGACCGGGGCAACCAGCTGGGCACCTGGACCGCCTTCGCCAAGGTCGGCGGCGACCTGGGTGAGTCGCACAGTTGGCGGCTGGGGTTGGCACGCCTGCAGGTCCGCCCCAAGGACAGGGAGGCCCATTGGCACGACACGGCTCACGACGAAGTGCACACTGACTTCAGCGGCCGCTCGCGCGCCTGGGTGGCGGACCTCGTCTGGAAATGGGCCCCCCTGGGCAATCCCCGCGTGACCCACTTCAAGTTCCAGGCCGAGTGGTTCCGGCGCACCGAGTCGGGGGAGATGACCTGCGAGAAGGGGCTGTGCGGCCCTGGGGGCGTTGACCGCTTTGCCGCCCGCCAGTCCGGCTGGTATGCCCAGGGGGTGTACCAGTTCATGCCGCGCTGGCGCCTGGGCGCGCGCTACGACCGGCTCGACGGCGGCCGCATGGACTTCGGCGCCCTGCCGCTGGAGACCTACGACTACCGACCCGCGCGCGCGAGCCTGATGGCGGACTGGTCGCCCTCGGAGTTCTCGCGCCTGCGCCTGCAATACGCCCGCGACAAGTCCATGCGGGGGCAGCCGGAAGACCAGTGGACCCTGCAGTACATCATGAGCCTGGGCAGCCACGGCGCGCACAAGTTCTGAGCGGTCGGCCATGCAAGTCCTCCTCTTCGCTCTGCTGGCCCTGCTTACCCTGCCTGCCCAGGCCGCCCTCAACGTTCTCGCCTGCGAACCGGAGTGGGCGGCCCTGGTGCGCGAGCTGGGCGGCGATCGCGTCGCCGTGAGTTCGGCCACCACCGCCGCCCAGGACCCCCACCGCATCGAGGCGCGTCCCAGCCTGATCGCCCGTGCACGCCGCGCCGACCTGGTGGTGTGCACCGGGGCCGAGCTGGAGGCGGGCTGGCTGCCCGTCCTGCTGCGGGAGTCGGCCAACCCTCGCATCCAGCCCGGCCAGCCTGACCGCCCTGCTGTCCGCGCACGACCCCCATGGCAGCGAGCGCCTGCGTGACCTGCTGGTGGGGCAGATCCTGTGGGTGGCGGACACCCAGCTGCTTGCCGCGTGCGCGCTCAGCGCCCTCATCCTGGCCCTCTGGTGGGGGGCGGGGCGCCGGCGCCCGTGGCTGTTCTATCCCTGCCTCGCCCTGGCGGTGACTGCCTCGGTGCAGCTGGTAGGCATCTATCTCGTGTTCGCCAGCCTCATTCTGCCCGCCCTGGCGGTGCGTGGCGCGACCGGCCTGCGCGCCCTGTTGCCGGCCTACCTCCTGGGGGCGCTCGCCTATCTGGCCGGACTCCTCGCCTCGGCACGCTACGACCTGCCGGCCGGGCCCCTCATCGTCCTCGCTCTCGCCCTGGCGGCCCTGTCGTGGGGGCTGGCAAGCCGCCGGTCCAAGGAGTGAACCGGATCACTTGCTAGGGAGGAAGGCTTGGGTCTAGTATCGACCGACGCCCAGCACGAGGTCAGCCGTGTCCCTGTTCGATCTGTTCCGCAAAGACAAAGCCGAAGACCTGATGGCTTTCCTCAAAGAGGGTGTGCCAGGTGTCAAGGAGGGGCCCGGCGCGCGCGTGGGCCACGAATCCATGGAGGAGGCGCAGGCCGGCATCGAGGTCGAGGAGGCGGGCGGCGGGCTGGCACCCGAGCTGGAGGAGGCGGCGGTGCTCTACGCCAACGGCAAGGTCGGCGAGGCCGCCGCCCTGCTCAACCGCTATTTGCTGGACAACCCCGACAATCGCGATCCGCAGCCGTGGTACATGCTGTTCGACCTGTACGAGGTCAGCGGTCAGCTCGAACCGTTCGAGGACGCCGCCGTCGACTTCGCGGTCAAGTTCGAGCGTTCCCCCCCCACCTGGGCGCCGCGCACCCAGGCCAACCGGAACGAGGGTACCACGCTGCCTTACATGGGTTTCGGGGCCGGCTTCGGTCCGGCCGACCGGGAGCGGCTCAAGCGCTTCATGCAGGAGGCGGCCAACAAGATGACCGTGCGGGTGGAGGTCACGCGCACCCCGGTACCGGATGAGGACTACATCCGCGTCATCCTCGATTGCCTGGTGAGGCTCCAGGAGCAGGGCAAGGCCATCAAGCTGGTGGGCGGTCCCAACCTCATCGGACACCTCACGACGTTGCGCCAGGAGGACAAGCTCGCCGAACCAGGCTGGCTGCTGCTGCTCACCCTGTTGCAGCTGGAAGGGCGCGAGGCCGACTTCGAGGACGCGGCGGTGGATTATGCGGTGCGCTTCGAGGTCTCGCCGCCCTCCTACACCCCCCCCAAACGCCCGCGGGAGGGCGATGCCCCGACGGCGCACGGCCCCGCCCCATCCGGGCTGGTCTTTCCCATGTACGGGGTCGTCGGCGCCAGCGGGGATGCCCAGATCGCCAAGTTGCGTCAGTTCGCCGCGGACAAGCCGCAGGTCGAGGTCGACCTCTCACAGGTCAGCCGCATCGAGTTCGCCTCGGTCGGCCTGCTGCTCGACACCCTCATCTCGCTCAACGAGGGCGGTCACAAGCTCCTGTTCAAGGAGGGCAACGAGCTGGTGAACGTGCTGCTCAACCTCATCGGCGCCGGCCAGTACGCCATGATCCTGGGGCGCGCGCGTGTCTGAGCCGGTCTGGCACGGCACCACCATCCTGTGCGTGCGCCGCGGCGCGCAAGTGGCCATGGCCGGCGACGGCCAGGTCACGCTCGGCAATGTGGTGGTCAAGGCCACCGCGCGCAAGGTGCGCCGGCTGTACAAGGAGCAGGTGCTGGCCGGCTTCGCCGGCAGCACCGCCGACGCCTTCACCCTGTTCGAGCGCTTCGAGGCCAAGCTGGAGAAGCACCAGGGCCACTTGACCCGCAGCGCGGTGGAGCTGGCCAAGGACTGGCGCACCGACCGCCTGCTGCGCCGGCTCGAGGCCATGCTGGTGGTGGCCGACACCCAGGCCACCCTGATCCTCTCCGGCGCCGGCGACGTGCTCGAGCCCGAACTGGGCATCGCCGCCATCGGCAGCGGCGGGGCCTACGCCCAGGCGGCGGCGCGCGCCCTGCTCGAGCACACCGAACTGACCGCCGAGCGCATCGTCGGCGAGGCCATGGCCATCGCCGCCGACCTTTGCATCTACACCAACCGCAACCTGGTCATCGAGACTTTGGGCGCGGGTTGAGCGTGTTCCCCGTCTATTCGCGCACCGGGCGTTTGGCCAGCTTTCGCTGGAGCGTCCGCCGGTGCATCTTGAGCGCCCGGGCGGTGGCGGAGATGTTGCCGCCGTGCTCCGCCAGCACCTGCTGGATGTGCTCCCACTCGAGACGCTCCACCGACATGGGGGTCGGCGCGGGGGGCGCCGCCGGGTCGCCCGCCTCGCGACCCAGGGCGGCCAGGATCTCACCGGCGCCGGCCGGCTTGGGCAGATAGTGCACGGCCCCCAGCTTGATGGCCTCGACCGCGGTGGCGATGCTGGCGTAGCCGGTCAAAAGCAGGATGCGCAGCCGCGGCCGTCTCGTCTTCATCGGCGCGATGAGCCTCAGGCCCGAATCCGTACCCAGCTTGAGGTCCAGGATGACGGCATCGTAGGGGGTGCCCGCCACCCGCACCAGGGCCGCCTCGGGCTCCGCTACGGTGTCCACCGCATGTCCGCGCGCGGCCAAGGCGCGGGCGAGAGCTCGGGCGTGGGCATCGTCGTCATCGACGATCAGGATGCGCAGCGGTTTGGCCATCGTGTCCTCAGTCCGTCGCGGTGGTCGCTATGGGCAGATGCACCCGGGCCTGGGTGCCGCCACCGGGGCGCGGCGACAGATCGAGACCGCCGCCCAGCCTGGACAGCGCCGCCGCCGCCAGCTGCAATCCCACCCCCCAGCCCTCCGCCTTGGGCGGCTGGGCAGCGAGACCGGGGCCGCGGTCCAGCACCCGGAGCGCGATCGCCTCGGCCGTCCACCTCAGCTCAATCGCCACGGACGCGGGCGAGGCGTCGGCGGCGTTGTTGAGCAGGGTGATCAGGCCGGAGGCGAGCAGCGGGCCGTCGGCGATGAGCGGGGCTGGGGCGGGGCCGTTGATCTCGAGCGTTACCCGTGCCTGAGGGCGCATGAGCTGCCAGTGCGCCACCAGCTCGGCGAGCCAGGCATCGACCGGCTGCAGGACGGGCGGTGCATGGCGCGACCGGGCGGCAAAGGCACGCAGACGGTCGAGCACCGCCCGCATGCGTGCCGTCTGCGCCGACATCGCCGTCAGCGCCGGCGCGAGTTCCTCGTCGTTGGCATAGTCGTTGCGCAGGCGATCGAGTTCGAGCGCGAGCGTGGCGAGCGGGGTGGCCAGGTCGTGCGCGGCGGCCGCGGCCTGCATGCCCAGGGCGAAGAGCTGCTCGTCGCGCAGGGCCGCCTCCCGCGCCTCGGCGAGCGCGCGGTCGCGCGCGCGCAGGTCGGCCTGCAGGCGGGCGACGAAGGCCGCCACCAGGGCGGCGGTGAACAGGAAGGTGAGCCACATGCCCGCGAGGTGCAGATCGCTCGCCGCGCGGTCGGTCATGTCGAGCTCGAGCGGATGATAGTGACGCATGAGCACGGTGTAGAGCAGGGCCACCGTCCCGGTCATCACCCAGGCCAGGCCGGCCGGTAGCAGGGCCGCCGTCAGCACCAGGGGCAGCAGCAGCAGCGAGATGAACGGATTGGCGTAGCCGCCGCTGAAATAGACCAGGGCGGCGATGAGGACGGCATCGCCCAGCAGGTGCAGGAACGCCGCATGACCGCTCGCTTCCCCTGCCGTGATGGCCCGCGCCTGCAGCAACACGAGGCAGGCATGCAGGCCGAGCAGGGCGAGCATCGCCGGCATCGGCAGGCGGATGGGGGCGAGGATGGCCACCGCGGCGAGGCTAGCGGCCTCCCCCGTCACCAACAGGGCGCGGGCGGCGAGCAACCGGCGCAGGGCCGGCCGCGGCAGCCCGCCGGCGGCGGGCGCGCCATGGCTGCCCATCATGGCGCCGGTGACGGCGCGAGGCGGCGGTGTGGGCGTGGACATGGCCGGTATGATCCGAAGGGTGCAGGGGCAGGGCAAGCCCTGCCCGGTGCGACCGATTGACGCACCCCCGACGCGGGATTGGCTGATCGGGCTAGGATTTCAA
>JBBIKZ010000044.1:0-18352 GCA_037445185.1 Hydrogenophilales bacterium
CCACACGCACAAACCCGCCTTCGGGCGCGTTCAACTGAGGTTTTTAGGTTGAAAGAGCAGGCTGTGCAGAGCATCCCTAAGGGGTGAGCTGACTATCGTCGCGGCGTTGCAGGGCTCTTTCACCCCCCCGTCGGGCGGGCTCTCGCCAGCGACTGTAGCTGCTCGATCAATCGGTCGCGCAACTGGAGGAGTTCGGCCAAGTCTGCGCTGACGGCTGTCGAGGCGCCGCTTTGATGCTCGTTCACGATGCGCTGAGCCAGCCGATGCGCCTGCTGATGCACCGCGTCGAGCGACTGAAATTCCGGCCAAGAACCATAGTAGAGCCGCCCCTGGCTGTGATACCAGCGTGCGAAGCGGCATTCTTGGGGATCGAGCGGCGGTGGCGCATCGGCCGTACCATTGAGCCAGGCTTGCAGTTGATCGATCCAGAGGCGGTGATCGATTTCCGCGGCCAGCAACACCGCCTCGTCGCGCGCCCAATGGGCGGGCAGCGACATCCAGGCCGGATCGGCCTGCCAGGCCGTTGCCCAGTCGGTCAGCGCTTCCGCCGGCATCGGCCGGCCGATCGCATAGCCCTGGCCGAGCAGGCAGCCCAAGCGGATCAGGGTTTCGCCATGCGCGATCGTCTCCACCCCTTCGGCGAGGACCTCGAGGTGGAAGGCTTCGGCCAGCCCAATCACCGCTTCGACGATGGCCAGGTCGTTGGGGTTGGTGAGTGCACCGCGCACGAAGCCCTTGTCGATCTTCACCAAGTCGACGGGCAGATGTTTCAGATAGGCCAGCGACGCATAGCCAGTGCCGAAATCGTCGAGCGCGACGCGCACGCCGAGCCGGCGGCAGGCGGCGAGCACCTCGGCAGTATGCTCGATATCGGCCAGCGCCGCGCTTTCGAGCACCTCGATCTCGAGCCGCTGCGCCGGCGTGTCGGGATGCCGGGCAAGCAGCTCAGAAAGCCGCGCGATGAAGTCGGCGCGCGCCAGGTGCGCCGGCGCGATATTGACGGCCACCGCGATGGCCAAGCCTTCGGACTGCCAGCGAGCGATCTGGGTCAATGCTGTTTCGATTACCCATTCGTCGAGGCGCAGCTCCAGCTCGCTGCCTTCCAGTTGCGGCAGGAATTCGCCCGGAGAGATCAGCCCGCGTTGCGGGTGTTGCCAGCGCAGCAGGGCTTCGACACCGATCATGCGCCCTTCGCGCATATTCACCTTGGGTTGATAGAAAAGCACGAACTCGTCGCGCGCCAATGCCGCCTCGACTTCGTCGAAGAAAGCCCGACGGCCGCGGGCGATGGCGTCTTTCTGATGATCGAAGAGTTGATGGCGGTTGCGCCCGGCTTCCTTGGCGTTGTAGAGCGCCTGGTCGGCATGGCGCAGCAGCGTATCGGCATCGGCGGCATCGTCCGGGTAGAGGGTGACGCCGATGCTGGCGGTGACGGAAAGCGCATGGCCTTCGATGACCACCGGTTGTGCCACCGTCGCGCGCAGGCGGGCAAGCACCGTCTCGCATTCTGCGAAATCGACGAGATTGGTGAGCAGCAGCACGAACTCATCACCGCCCAGTCGCGCGATCGTATCGCCACCGCGCAGCGAAGACTCCAGCCGCCGGCTGATCTCGATCAGGAGTTGGTCTCCGACCGCATGCCCCCAATGATCGTTGATCGGCTTGAAGCCATCGAGATCGAGATAGCAGACGGCGAGCTTAGTGCCACTGCGCTGGGCCTGGGAGAGCGCCACCGCGATCCGGTCATTGAACAATGCCCGGTTGGGCAAGCCGGTGAGCGGGTCATGGTGAGCAAGATGAATCAGCTGCGCCTCCTTGCGCTTGAGCTCGCTGAGATCGCGGAATATGCCGATGTAGTGAGAGGTGTGGCCTTGCTCGTCAGTGACGGCGATGATCATCAGCTCCTCGGGAAAGATCGCGCCATCCTTGCGGCGGTTCCAGATTTCTCCTTGCCAGTGGCCGGTTTCACGGATCTGCTGCCACATGGCGGCATAAAAGCCGGCATCGTGTTTGCCCGAGGAAAGGAGGCGTGGGCTCTGACCGATGACCTCGGCGGCAGCATAGCCAGTGACGCGTGTGAAGGCAGGGTTGACGGAAATGATGCGCCGCTTCGCATCGGTGATCATCACTGCGTTCAACGAGTGTTCATAGACGCTGGCCGCCAGCCGCAAGCGTTCGAGCGTGCGCCGCTCCTCGGTCTGATCGCGGAACACCAGTACGGCGCCAAAAACGCGCCCATCCGGATGCCGGATGGGTGCGGCGGAATCGGCGATCGGCCGCTCGGTGCCGTCCCGGGCGAGCAACAGCGTGTGGTTGGCGAGACCCACGATGATGCCAGCGCGGATCGCCCGGCCGACCGGACACTCCACCTCCTGGCGCGTATGCTCATTGACGGTCGGAAACACCTGCAGGATCGAACGGCCCTGGGCCTCGGCGGCAGGCCAGCCGGTGAGCGCTTCGGCCACCGGGTTCATGAATGTCACGCGACCATCGACATCGGTTGCGATCACGCCATCGCCGATCGAGGCCAGTGTCGTGGCCAGCCGCTCGCTTTCTTCCTGCAGCGCATTGCGGGCGGCTTCGAGATGGCTGGCCATGCGGTTGAAGGCTTCGATGGTCTCGCGCAGCTCGGGGCTACCCCGCGCTTCCAGCCGCACGGACAGGTCCCCCGCCGCGAGACGGGCGGCGCCGGATTTCAAGCGCTCGATGGGGCGCAGGCCGAAACGCAGGATCAACCAGATGCCGATGAAATCGACCGCGACTGCGACCAGCAGGATGCCCAGATGGTGCTCCAGGCTGCGCCAGGCACGCAGCGCCGGCTGGCGCGGGCTCAGGAACAGCTCGATCTCGCCATAGCGGCGACCGCCGACCATCACCGGCGCGGCACCCTGGGCCGGTCGATAACCGAACAGCTCGACGAACCAATTGGGAGCCTGCTTCGCGATCTCCCCCGCGCGCGCCTGCAAAATCACGCCGCTGGAGTCACGATAGATCGCGGCGATGACCAGCGGGCGCGTCACGTAACGATCCAGCGTCTGCTGCAAAGTGGAAAAATCGCCGATCACGACCGTTTCGGCGAGTGCTGCCGGCAGGGTGTCCAATTCCGCGCCCAGCGTGGCGGCCAGGTCGTCACGCGCACGCAGCGCATCCTCGCGTGCCACGGTGATCAGCATCAACGCGCTGGCGACAACGAGCGCCGTCGTCGCCGTGGTAAGGAGCCGCGCCGCAAAAGGGAGACTGTCCCAGAGCGTGCGCAGCCGCACCAGCATCACTTGTAATCCTTGACGACCGTGTGAGCGTAGAAATCGAGATAGCTCTGATAGTCGGCTTGGGAGGCCTTGCGGAAACCATAAGGTGGCTTCTGGCCGATGATCTTCGCGCTCGCCTCGAGCACCTTCTGACCTTCAGGATCTTTGTCCATGCCATCGAAGGCTTCCTGAACTTTCCTGACCACGTCGGCCGGCACCCGCGGATGGGCGGCGATCGGCAGATTGTGATAGGGCGGCGACTCCCACAGCACGCGGTAACGCAAGTTTTCGCGCGTGGCAAAAAACTTCATCACCTGGTTGTTGACGCCGGCGGCGATGACGCGTCCCGCCTTGAGCTGCCCCATGATGCCTTCCTGGTTGCCGCCGAACACCGGCTTGACCTCGATGCCCCGGCGCAGCAGCGCATCCATCGGTACGGCATAGCCGACGAAGGCGGCCAGTGAAGGGAAACCGACTTCCTTGCCGGCGAGGTCTTCGAGCGAACGGATCGGCGAATCCTCCAGCGTGACGATCTGGCCGGTGATTGCCTCCTCACGCGGACGCAGGATGACCTGGTAGTTGGCCTTCGCCATCTTCGGCTGGAAGATCGTGTTCGAATAGACGAAGTCGTATTCGCCGCGCTCGGTGGCATCGTTCGATTCCGGCGCCGTGCGTGCCACCTTGAGAACGAGGCGCGCACCGCTTTTCTTTTCGACGTAGTCGAGGATCGGGTTCCAATACTGCGCGGTGAGCACCGCCGAGCGCTGCGAGAGCACGCCGAACGAATAGGTCGTTTGCGCTGCGGCGGAGGTGGAAAAGACCAGCAAGAAAATGCAGTGGAAGAGGGTTTTCATGGCAGCGTGGTTATTTACAAAATTTTACAGAAGTACCCGAATCCGTGTTCATTTGCGGAGCATCCTTAGCCTGCGCCAAAAGAACTTCTTCGACTTGCTTGTTGTTAGTCCCAAGCCAATGCGCCGCCAGTCTGATACTCGATGACTCGTGTCTCGAAGGAGGGCTTTTGGCTCCGGCCGCCCGCTCACGCGGGCTTAACCTGCCTGCGGCAGGTTAGCCTGCGCCGAAAGAACTTCTTCGACTTGCTTGTTGTTAGTCCCAAGCCAATGCGCCGCCAGTCTGATACTCGATGACTCGTGTCTCGAAGAAGTTCTTTTCTTTCTTCAGGTCGATCATCTCGGCCATCCAGGGGAAGGGGTTGGTGGCGCCGGGGAAGAGCTCGTCCAGGCCGATCTGGGTGGCGCGGCGGTTGGCGATGAAGCGCAGGTATTCCTTGAACATGGGCGCGTTGAGCCCCAACACGCCGCGCGGCATGGTGTCTTCGGCATAGGCGTATTCCAGTTCCACCGCTCGCAGGAACATGGCGCGAAGCTCGTCCCTGAACTCCGGCGTCCACAGATAAGGCTCCTCGAGCTTGATCTGGTTGATCATGTCGATGCCGAAGTTGCAGTGCATGGACTCGTCGCGCAGGATGTACTGGTACTGCTCGGCCGCACCCGTCATCTTGTTCTGCCGGCCCATGGCCAGGATCTGCACGAAGCCGACGTAGAAGAACAGGCCTTCCATCAGACAGGCAAAGGCGATCAAGCTCTTCAGGAAGGTCTGGTCGGCTTCCAGCGTGCCGGTCTTGAAGTTGGGGTCGGCCAGCACGTCGATGAAGGGCAGCAGGAACTCGTCCTTGGCGCGGATGGCGGGGATCTCGTGATAGGCGTTGAAGATCTCGCCTTCGTCCAGCCCCAGGCTCTCGACGATGTACTGGTAGGCGTGCGTGTGGATGGCCTCCTCGAAGGCCTGGCGCAGCAGGTATTGGCGGCACTCCGGCGCGGTGATCTGGCGGTAGGTGCCGAGCACGATGTTGTTGGCGGCCAGACTGTCGGCGGTGACGAAGAAGCCTAGGTTCCTCTTGACGATGAGCCGCTCGTCGGCGGTCAGGCCGTTGGGGTCCTTCCACTGGGCGATGTCGCGGCTCATGTTGATCTCCTGCGGCATCCAGTGGTTGGCGCAGGCGGCGATGTACTTTTCCCAGGCCCACTTGTATTTGAACGGGACGAGCTGGTTGACGTCGGTGCCGGCGTTGATGATGCGCTTGTCCTCCATGCGCACGCGGCGGTGCTTTTGGTCAGCAGCCGCAGCAGCCGGTGCGGCTGCTGGTTTGCCGGCGTCCCACAACGGCGCGGCCACGCCCTGGCCGGCGAAGTTGAGCGCCGTGGTGGCGGGCTGCAGACGCGGCATCGGCGGCATGGCCGGGGCGGCGGGGGGCAGGGGACGGGCGGGCGGGGTGAGATCGTCTTCGAAATACAACATATGGGCTCCTCGCATTTATGCTGATGTAACCAATTGAGGTATAGGTCGATCGAGTGAGTAGCGGTGATGAGGTCGTAATCGAGAGTCTCGGGCGTGGCTCGGATGCCTGTCTCATTCCAGCCAGTTTTCGATTTTCAATCCCGGCACGCGGGAAAACTCGGCGGTGTTATGGGTGACCAGGACCGCTTGCAGGGTGAGGGCATGAGCGGCAATCCAGTAATCATTGGCGCCGATCGGCGTGCCCTGCCTTTCCAGTTCCGCACGGATCGCCTGCCGGCTGACCCGGACGTCTAGAGGAACGAGCGGCATGCCTTGCACGACTCGTGCAAGACGGGCCGCATTCCTTTTCCTGTGTTGGCTTTTCTCGACGCCCAGTTCCAGTTCGCCCAGCACCGCCGGGGAGAGCACCAGGTCCGTCAGAGGGACCGTTTCCAGCTTCGCCCGTACTGGGGCGAGCCCCTTCATGGCGGCAATGACGATGTTGGTATCCAACAGGTAGCGCATCTCAGTCCAAACTGGGCGCGGGTTCAGGGGGCATGTCGGGTGGCGCCACAAGGTCCACGTCGGCATCTTCCCACATGGGCCGAAAAAGCTCGGCGGCCACGCAGGGTAGGTCCGGGACCAGGCGTGCTACGACCTTGCCATGCCGGGTGATGGCAATCTCCTCGCCGGCCTCCACTGCGGCCAGCAATGCAGAGAAATGGGCCTTGGCTTCGACGATGGGCACGGTACGCATAGACGGCATCCTAATCTGACCTTCTGGTCATAATACCTGAGCCCCGCCCCGTACAAATACTGAACCCTGAAGCCTGTAACCTGCTACTGGCAGGCCTCGCATTCCTCGTAGCCAGCATCGCCGGGCTTGAGGGTGCAGGCCTTGCCGGCGATCTGCGGCTGGGCGAGGTCGACGCCCTGCACGGACGCGAGCTGGGTCGTGAAGCCGCCGCCGGTGGGCACGGCATTGAGCTCGCCGCCCTTGCCGGTGGACTTCTCGGCATGCGTGGCGCCCAGGGCGCGCAGGTAGTAGGTGGTCTTGAGGCCGCGCAGCCAGGCGAGCTTGTAGGTCTCGTCGAGCTTCTTGCCGGAGGCGCCCTGGAAGTAAAGGTTGAGGCTCTGCGCCTGGTCGATCCACTTCTGTCGCCGTGCCGCCGCCTCGATGAGCCATACCGGGTCGATCTCGAAGGCGGTGGCGTAGAGGCTTCTCAGTTCCACCGGGATGCGGTCGATGCGGGCGAGCGAGCCGTCGAAGTATTTGATGTCGCCCACCATCACCTCGTCCCACAGGTTCAGGCGCTTGAGGTCGCGCACCAGGTATTGGTTGACCACCGTGAACTCGCCCGAGAGGTTGGATTTGACGAACAGGTTCTGGTAGGTCGGCTCGATCGAGGCCGACACCCCGACGATGTTGGCGATGGTGGCGGTGGGGGCGATGGCCAGACAGTTGGAGTTGCGCATGCCCACGCTCATGATGCGCTGCCGCAGGGCCGCCCAGTCGAGCCGCTCGGTGAGATCGGCCTCCAGGTAGCCGCCGCGCTCCTCGGCGAGCAGCTTGAGCGTATCCTGCGGCAGGATGCCCCGGGACCAGAGCGAGCCGTCGAAGGTGGAGTAGCGGCCGCGCTCCTCCGCGAGCTCCGTGCTGGCCCAGTAGGCATGGTAGGCCACCGCCTCCATGGCGCGGTCGGCGAACTCCACCGCCTCGGGCGAGGCGTAGGGGATGCGCATCCTGTGCAGGGCGTCCTGGAGGCCCATGATGCCCAACCCCACCGGACGGTGGCGAAGGTTGGAGTTGCGCGCCTTGCCCACCGCGTAGTAGTTGAGGTCGATGACGTTGTCGAGCATGCGCATCGCTACGCGGATGGTACGGGCGAGCTTGTCCATGTCCAGGCCGCCGTCCTTGAGGTGGTTCACCAGGTTGATGGAGCCGAGGTTGCACACGGCGATCTCGTTGTCGTTGGTGTGCAGGGTGATCTCGGTGCAGAGGTTGGAGGAGTGCACCACGCCCACATGCCGGTTGGTGTAGCGCACATTGCAGGCGTCTTTGAAGGTGATCCAGGGATGCCCCGTCTCGAACAGCATGGACAGCATCTTGCGCCACAGCTGCACGGCGGGGATGCGCTTGTAGAGCTTGATCTCGCCCCGGTCGGCGCGGGCTTCATGAGCGACATAGGCCTCCTCGAAGGCGCGGCCGTATTTGTCGTGCAGGTCCGGCACGTCCGAGGGCGAGAAGAGCGTCCATTCGCCGTTTTCCATCACCCGCTTCATGAACAGATCCGGCACCCAGTTGGCGGTGTTCATGTCGTGCGTGCGGCGGCGGTCGTCGCCGGTGTTCTTCCTCAGCTCCAGGAACTCCTCGATGTCCAGGTGCCAGGTCTCGAGATAGGCGCACACCGCACCCTTGCGCTTGCCGCCCTGGTTCACCGCCACGGCGGTGTCGTTGGCCACCTTGAGGAAGGGCACCACCCCCTGGCTCTTACCGTTGGTGCCCTTGATGTAGGCGCCCAGCGCCCGCACGCGCGTCCAGTCGTTGCCCAGGCCCCCGGCGTACTTCTGCAGCATGGCGTTTTCCTTGATGCCCTGGTAGATGCCGTCCAGGTCGTCGGGGATGGTGGTGAGGTAGCAGGACGACAGTTGCGAGTGGCGTGTGCCGGAATTGAACAGGGTGGGCGTGCTGGCCATGTAGTCGAAGCTGGAGAGCACCTCGTAGAACTCGATGGCGCGCGCCTCGCGGTCGATCTCGTTGAGGGCGAGCCCCATCGCCACGCGCATGAAGAAGGCCTGCGGCAGCTCGATGCGGCGCTCGTTCACGTGCAGGAAATAGCGGTCGTACAGGGTCTGTAGCCCCAGATACTGGAACTGGTTGTCGCGCTCGGCGCGGAGCGCCTGGCCAAGCCGATCGAGATCGAACTGGGCAAGGCGCTCGTCGAGCAGCTCGGCGGCGATGCCTTGCTTGATGAATTGCGGGAAGTACTCGGCATAGCGGGTGGCCATCTCGGCCTGGGACACCTCCTCGCCGAGCACCTCGCGGCGGATGCTGTGGAGCAGTAGGCGGGCGGTGACGAGGCTATAGTCCGGATCCTTCTCGATCAGGGCGCGCGCCGAGAGGATCAGCGACTTCCTCACCTCGTCCATGGGCACGCCGTCGTAGAGGTCGCGCAGGGTCTGCTGCAAGATGGCCTGCGGGTTGGTCTCCGGCAGCCCCGCGCAGGCAGCGGTGACCAGCGCGGCGAGCCGCTCGAGATCGAGCGGGCGGCGCTGCTCGTTCTCGGTGCAGGACAAGGCATGCTCCTGCACCTGCTGTTGCTTCTGCTTGGCGCGCTCTTCGGCGCGCTTTTCCCGATAGAGCACGTAGGCACGCGCCACCTCGTGCTCGCCGGAGCGCATGAGCGCCAGCTCGACCTGGTCCTGGATGTCCTCGATGTGGAAGGTGCCGCCCTCGGGTTGACGGCGCATCAGGGCGGCCACCACGTTTTGCGTGAGTCCCTCCACCAGCTCGCGGATGCGAGCACTGGCCGCGGCCTGCCCGCCGTGCACGGCGATGAAGGCCTTGGTCATCGCCACCGCGATCTTGTTCGGCTCGAAGCCCACCACCGCGCCGTTGCGGCGGATGACGCGGTAGTTGGCGTAAGGCGCGGGGGCGGCGGGTTCGCTGATGGGCAGGGCGGGGGCGGCGGTGGGCTGGAACTCGGTGGATAGCTGCATGGACGGGTCTCCTGTCTATGTTTCGCGGCTCGGCACAAGGCCAGACGGGTTTATCAGAAAACACTAAATATAGTGCTTTCCGTGTAAGGCCAGCGCTAATTCTAGTGCCCGTCCCGGAGGCGTCAACAGATTTTTTTCGTCCTCGGAAGGGCTTGGATTTCAAGGCGGTGACGTCGGATAAACGGGCATGAGGGTCCGGATTGCCGCTATGATTCCCTTCCGAGTCTGAATCACTAACCCCTGATCGCCGATGCGCAACACCGCCGTCCTCCTCGTCGCCTGCCCGGACCGCAAGGGACTGGTGGCCGCCATCGCCAATTTCCTCTATCAGCACGATGCCAACATCCTGCATGCCGACCAGCATCAGGACGGGGAGGCGGGGCTGTTCCTGATGCGCGTGGAGTGGGACCTGGCCGGCTTCAATCTGGGGCTGCATCGCTTCGAGGCGGCCTTCGCGCCGGTGGCCTCGCAATACGACATGCGCTGGGAGTTGAAGCTATCGAGCGTGAAGCCGCGCATGGCGATCTTCGTCTCCAGGTTCGACCATTGTCTCGCCGACCTGCTCTACCGCTGGCATGCCGGCGAGCTCTATTGCGAGATCCCGCTCATCGTCAGCAACCATCCGGACACGCACTGGCTGGCCGAGTCCTACCGGGTGCCGTTCCACCACATCCCGGTGCGCAAGGACAACAAGCCCGAGGTCGAGGCGGCGCAGCTCGCCCTGCTCAAGGCGCACCACGTCGACTTCATCGTCCTCGCCCGTTACATGCAGGTGCTGTCGGCCGATTTCATCCGGCACTATCCCAACCACATCATCAACATCCACCACTCCTTCCTGCCCGCCTTCCACGGTGCCAAACCCTACCAGCGCGCCTACGAGCGCGGCGTGAAGCTGATCGGCGCCTCCAGCCACTATGTGACCGAGGTGCTCGACGACGGCCCCATCATCGAGCAGGACGTGGTGCGCATCTCGCACCGCGACGACCTGCAGGACCTGGTGCGCAAGGGCGCCGACCTGGAGAAGGTGGTGCTCTCGCGTGCCGTGCGCTGGCACATTGACAACCGCATCCTGGTCTACGGCAACAAGACGGTGGTGTTCGACTGACCCCTGGCGACCAGCCAGCGGGGCGCCTATGATGCTCTCAGAGAAATCCGAGGAGGTCCTCCAGTGTCACCGCACGATCTGCTGACCCAGGCGGCGCACAGGACACGTGTGCCTTTCCGCATCGTCTTCGCCGATGGTAGCGATTTCGTCCATGGCGAGGGTGAGCCGGCCTTCACCCTGATCTTCCGCAACCGCAGGGCCAGCCTGCGCGCGCTGCTCTTCGGCCACGTCGGCCTGCTGGAGGCCTACTTCGCTGGCGACCTGGACGTGGAGGGCAGCCTGCAGATGGCCTTTCGCGCCGGCATGGACATGAACCTGGGCAAGCCCCCCTCGGGGTTGCTGAGGCTGCGCAACGCCTGGCACGAGTGGCGCCATTCCAACCGCTCGCGCGCCCGCGCCAAGGCCAATGCCCGCTTCCACTACGGCCTGGGCACAGAGTTTTATCGTGAGTGGCTGGACCGCGAGGCGATGATGTACACCTGCGCCTACTGGAAGGAGGGCACGGCGACGGTCGAAGAGGCGCAGCGCAACAAGCTCGACCACGTGGCACGCAAGATCCGCTTGCAGCCCGGCGAGACCTTCGTCGACATCGGCTGCGGTTTCGGCGGCTTCCTGTTCCATGCCTGGGAGCGTTACGGGGCGCTGGGCACGGGTATCAACACCACCACCGAGCAGGTCGACTGGCTGCGCTCTGAGATCCAGCGCCGGGGCCTCGCAGACAAGCTGCAGGTCATCGAGGCGGACTTTCGCGACATCCCCGGCCAGTACGACAAGGTGGTGTCCATCGGCGTGCTGGAGCACGCCGGCCGCGACCAGCTCGAGGAAGTGGTGCGGGCGCACGCCCAGGCGTTAAAACCCAGCGGCCTGGGCATGCTGCACTTCATCGGCCATGTGGGCGTGTTCGACACCGAGTACTACATCCGCGAATACATCTTCCCCGGCGGCTGGATCCCCAGCCTCTCCGAGACCCTGGCGGCCATGGACGCCTGCGGCCTGGAGATCCTGGACGTGGAAAACCTGCGCCGCCACTACGCGCTCACCCTGGACGCCTGGACGAGCCGCTTCGACGCCAACTGGGCGCGTATTGAGGCCCTGGACCCGAAGCGCTTCGACGAGCGCTTCCGCCGCCAGTGGCGCACCTATCTGTGGTCCTGCGCCGAGATGTTCCGCTCGGTCAACAGCCGCACCCATCTCTTCCAGATCCTCTTCAGCCGCGGCAATGTGGGCTATGACCACCCCATGAGCCGGGCCTACGTCTACCGATGACGCACGCCGAGAAGCTCGCCCGCCTCGTCGCCGAAGTGCAGGGCGAGGGACCCCTGGGCCTGGCCAAGGACACCTCCAACCTCTTCCGCGACCGGGTCGCCACGCCCAAGCGCCGCCTGGACGTGCGCGCCTTCGACGAGGTGCTCGAGGTCGATGCCGCCGCCGGCTGGGTGGAGGCCGAGGGCATGGTGACCTACGAAAAGCTGGTCGACGCCTGCCTCGCGCACGGGGTGATGCCGGCGGTGGTGCCGGAACTCAAATCCATCACCCTGGGCGGCGCCGCGGCCGGGGTGGGCATCGAGGCCTCCGCCTTCCGCTATGGCCTCGTGCACGAGACCCTGTTGGAGATCGAGGTCCTGCTCGCCGACGGCCGGGTGGTCACGGCCACGCCGGAGAACGAACACGCCGAGCTCTTCTTCGGTTTTCCCAACTCCTACGGCACCCTGGGCTATGCGCTACGGCTCAAGGCGCGGGCGGTGCCGGTGCAACCCTTCGTCCGCCTCACCCACACCCGGCATACCGACCCGCAGGCCCTGTTCGCCGATCTCGCGGTGCGCTGTGCGGGGGATGCCGACTTCGTCGACGGCGTGGTGTTCGGGGCGAACGAGGCGGTCATCAGCGAGGGGCGCTTCGTGCCGGAGGCGCCCTACGTGAGCGACTACACCTTCGAGCGCATCTATTACAAGAGCCTGCGCGAGCGCGGCGAGGACTATCTTACGGTGCGCGACTACATTTGGCGCTGGGACACCGACTGGTTCTGGTGTTCCAAGAATCTCGGCATGCAAAACCCATTGCTGCGCCGCCTGGCCGGCCGCCGGCGGCTCAATTCCGTCTTCTACACGCGCCTGATGCGGCTCAACAGCCGCTGGCGGCTCACCCACCGGCTCGACCGCCTGTTGGGCTGGCAGCGCGAGTCGGTGATCCAGGACGTGGACATACCCATCCGGCACGCCCCGCAGTTCCTCGATTTCCTGCTCGCCGAGATCGGCATCCTGCCCGTGTGGCTGTGCCCGATCGGGCCGCAGGGGCGGCACTTCACGCTCTACCCCATGGACCCCGACACCCTTTACGTCAATTTCGGCTTCTGGGACGTGGTGCGCCGGCGCCAGCCCTTCCCGCCCGGCCATCACAATCGGATCATCGAGGCCAAGGTCGCCGAGCTGGGCGGCATCAAGTCCCTGTATTCGGAGTCCTACTACCCGGAGGACGCGTTCTGGCGCATCTACGGGGGAGGGACCTACCGCCGGCTCAAGGCTTGCTATGACCCGGCCGGGCGGCTGCCTGACCTCTACCAGAAATGCGTCCTGCGCCACTGACGGCTACCTGCCCCCTTAATGGTCATTGCCGTAGTAGTTTTGCAGGGCGGGGTGTGTCGGCCTCAACACCCCCCACTGCCGCGGGCGGGAGAGGGGTTGGGGAGGTGAGGGCACCGTTTCAGGCCGGCACAGCGCCCACATGCATGGGATGGCCCGGCTATGAACGTTAGGTGCGGGGGACGCAAGCGAACTTCCTATCATTTTCGAGGAAAACCATGACGCAGTATTTGGACCGCTCCAAACTCATCGAGGCCTTCCATTTCCGCCACGCCTGCAAGCGCTTCGACCCGGCGCGCAAGATCCCGCCGGAGGACTTCGACGCCATCCTGGAGGCAGCGCGGCTCTCACCCAGCTCGTTCGGTTTCGAGCCCTGGCGTTTTCTCGTGCTACAAGATATGGCCTTGCGCGAGGCACTGCGTGTCGTGACCTGGGGCGGCCAAGGACAGTTGCCGAGCGCGAGCCATGTGGTGGCCATCCTCGCCCGCCGTGACCTGCGCTGGGACGGCGACTACCTTGGCCGCCACATGCGCGAGGTCAAGGGCCTGGACGAGGCGGCCGTCGCCGCTCGGCGCGACCGCATCCGCGGCTTCCAGCAAAACGACTTCCGGCTCCTCGATCACCACGAGGGCCTGTTCGAGTGGGCCTGCCGCCAGACCTACATCGCGCTGGCCAATATGATGACCGTCGCCGCCCTGTTGGGCATCGACTCTTGCCCCATGGAAGGATTCAACCGGCGCGAGGCCGAAGTCATTCTTGGCCGGCACGGGCTCATCGATCGCAAGCTCTGGGGCCTGTCGGTGCTGGTCGCCTTCGGCTACCGGGTCGATCCTGCCCCTGCCAAGACCCGCTGGCCGAGAGATGCGGTGGTGCAATGGGTGGGAGCGGGCTGAGGCCGGCGGGCCGCCCCGCCTGAGGGCTCGAATCGGTTTTTATCTGGACGACGTCCGAAGCCGCATGGGTGACGAACCCCGCATCCCTACCTAAATCGTAACGACAACCCCACCGGCCCTAAGGCCAGTCCAGGCCATGACCGACGGTTCCAGTCTGCGGCAGGCCATCGGTCAGCGTGATCGCCACGCGATACGCGCGGGCGAGCCGGTCGATCCCCCCGGCCGCGGGCAAAGGCTATCCAACCGGCCGTGAAACGGCATGACGGCAGGGTGTCGGCCAATGAGCCCGCTACAACCACCATTGGGTGATGTGTGCCACCAAGAGGGGTTGCATACATGAATGAGAACGGTTATCATTTGCATACCTTCCAAACCCAAGACTGCCTTCCCGACCACACGGGGCGGCCGCCTTGAGGACGGAAACCCGCCAGCCATGCCCCAGCCGGGCCAGCCAGCGTCGCTTCACGGTCTGTGCCGGTGCGCCGGCACGCGAGCTCGTCAAGGAGAATGAGGCATGGTAACGGACACACAATGCTATTCCCGGTCCTCAGGGGCATCCACTGAAGAGCGCCCGCGCGGGGTGTGCCCAAGCGGTGGTGCCGCAGGGTCCGACACCGGCTGCGCCGAAGAACTACGCTTGCTGATCGCCTGCATTGACAACCTCATGTGCTACCTGCAAACGGGTTGCCGTCAGCATGCGGCGCGGGCCGTGTTCCTGCTGGAACGGGCGGAGGCGCGGCCTGGTGGAGATGCCGGATTGCGGCTGCTTTATCGCGGCATGCGTGAGCGCCTGAGCGCGGCCCTGCCGCTACCGGCCGCGTCCATCCCGAATGCATGGGGAGGTCGTGATGTGTGAGCGGCACGCCGTGGGCACTGTCATCAAAGCCCTGTTCGGCGCCCAGCCTGAGGCCCGCCCGGAGGCCGAGACCCCGGTTAGGCCGGAGGGGGGGCGTGGGCGGCGCCGCCGGCTTTGGGAGTTAGAGGAGCGGTATCTCTGCCCCGTGGTGGGCAGCTGTCTGAGCTTGGCTGAGCTCAAGACACTCGCCCGTCGGAACGGGTATCGTGGCCAGGACTTCGATGCCTATCGCCTGCATGTCGAGGCAGTCAGCGTGGCCGGTACGCGCAATGCGGCATCGGAGCGCATGCAGACGGTGCTCGAGCGCAAATATGCCGGATGCGTGCATCGGTTCAAGGCGGCACGCAGTGACGAAGCGGTGCTTGCCCTATGGCGCGAGCACTTCGACTGCGGCGAGGTGGCCGGCGCGCTCTGGGCGGCGATGACGCACGGCGCGGCCTCGGCCGAGACGCGCCATCGCATCTACGCCGATGTGCACATGCTGTCGCATCAGGTCAGCGCTGGCGCCGTGGCGGAGCAGCGTCGGATGCACGCCGGCGGGTATGATGCCGAGGCGCGCCAACGCGATGCGGAAAAACTACAGCGTCAGACCGAGGCGCTGGTTCAGGAACGCGCGCGCAGCCAACGGTTGGAGGCTGAATGCGCGCGGTTGCGCGCGCAGCTGAGCGAGGTGGAGCCGCTGCGTGCCCGTCTGGCCGCCTTGGAGTCCGGCCAGGTCATGGTGGACATGGGGCGGCGCCTGCTGATGCTGGAGGCGGCCAATGCCGATCTACGCGCAAAAGTGTGTCGCGCCGAGGCGCTCGAAGCACGTTTGCGCAATTTGCAGACGGAGGTGGAGCGGCTTGCGCGTGAGCGCGACGACCTCGCCGCCGAGCGTGACGCCCTGGAGCAGTTCTGTCTGCCCGAGGTGGAAGCCGCGGCGGACGCCTGCTCGGGCGAATGCGCCAACTGCCCGGAGCGATTGCACGGACGCTGTGTGCTGTGCGTGGGCGGTCGCACGCCCCTGCTGGCCCAGTATCGGCGGCTGGCCGAACGGCTAGGGGTGCGTCTCATCCATCACGACGGCGGTCGCGAGGACGCCATGAGCCGCCTGCCGGAGCTGCTGGCCGCCTCGGATGCGGTCATCTGTCCCACCGACAGCGTGAGCCATGCCGCCTACAGGCAGCTCAAACGCCATTGCAAGGCGATGCAAAAACCGTGCGTGCTGGCCAGAAGCTCCGGTGTGGCCGGCTTTGCCGCCGCGCTCGCTCGGCTCGCCGGCGATCGCCCCGACCCGCGCAATAAGCCTTTGCATCCCGCGTAACCGATGAAGCGAACGCGCATGATGAACGAGGATAAAACTTTCTTGCCGCCTGCATCGGAGCAGGCACAGCCCCTGACCCTGGTCATCCCGAGCGACACCCTTTTTCGCTTCGGGCGACGCGAGGTGGTGATCCTGCACGATGGGCAGGCTTACCGGCTGCGTCTGACACGTCAGAACAAGCTCATCCTCACCAAATGAGCGTCCCCGCCTGGGCTATCGCCCGTGCCACCGGTCCGGCGGTCGAGCCGGGTCGCGCCGTGCAGGCTCAGCCGAGCTTCGCCGCACACGCCGTGGGCGCGCACCAACCTGCCATGCGTCCGGGCATCCCGTTTTCTCTCAACTGGCCTGGCTTGGCCATGGTCATGCTCGCGCATGCGCTGGTGCTTGCAGCCCTGCTCGCCTTGGCGCCGTCAGCGCCGCAGATGCAGCGCCAGCCGCCGCTCATGGCGAGCCTGATCCTGCCGCCGGCGCCGCCCCGGGTGGACGAGCCACCCAGGCCTTTGCCGGCGCGCCCGCGTGTCGAGCCGCCACCCGAGCCGCTGCCGCCGCTCCCGGTGCTGAGCGCCACAGAATCGGCGCCGGCACCGGCCGTGGCGTCGGCACCGCCACCGGTGCCCGAGCCCATGCCGGCGGTGCCGCCGCCGCCTGCCCCCGTTGAGGCATCGCCGGCAGCGGTGGCAGCCGCGACCACGCCGGTATCACCGGGGACGATGTCTCCCCCCACCCCGCCCGCACCGCGTAGGGAACCGGTGGAGGCACCGCGCTACGACGCGGATTACCTGGACAACCCGGCGCCCGCCTATCCCGCGCTCGCCCGCCGGCTGGGCGAGCAGGGGCGCGTGTTGTTGCGCGTATATGTGCTCGCCGACGGCACGGCCGGGCAAGTGGAGATACGCGAGTCCAGCGGCCATGAGCGGCTCGACCGCGCCGCACGCGAGGCCGTGGCACGCTGGCGCTTCGTGCCGGCGCGCCAGGGGGAACGTCCGGTGGCCGCCTGGGTGCTGGTACCCATTTCTTTCAATCTGGGGAGTTGAGTCTCATGCCCGAGCAAACCCTGGGCTTTGCCCATTTCATCGCCGAGGCCGACGGCGTCGCGCACGTCCTGCTCCTGGTGTTGCTGGTAATGTCGGTCGCCACCTGGTATCTCATCGTCGCCAAGACCTGGGGCAACTGGCGCATGCGCCGGCGTGGACGCGCCTTCCTGCGCCGCTTCTGGGACGCCCCCGACCTCGACGCGGTCGCGGCCGAGCTGCGTCGGCGCGGTGTCGAGGACCCGTTCTCGCATCTAGTCCACCACGCCCTGCGCGCGGCCGAGCAGTATCGCATGAGGACCGGCGCGCGGCTGATCGAGGCGGGCACGGCCGACGAGTTCCTCACCCGCGCCATGCGGCGCGCCATCGAGCAGGACACCGCGCGTCTGGAATACGGCCATACCGTGCTCGCCTCGGTGGCCTCCAGCGCGCCCTTCGTCGGCCTGTTCGGCACGGTCTGGGGCATCTACCACGCCCTGCTGGCCATCGGCCTGTCCGGTCAGGGCACGCTCGACCAGGTCGCCGGGCCGGTGGGCGAGGCGCTGATCATGACCGCGCTGGGGCTGGCGGTGGCCATCCCGGCTGTGCTCGCCTACAACGCCTTCACCCGCGCCAACCGCCTGCTTCTAGCCGAGCTGGACGGCTTCGCGCACGACCTCTTTGCCTTCCTGTCCACCGGCAATCGCCATGCCACCCTTGCGGGCCCAGGCAACGTCGCATCGGTGCGGCCGATCGGTCGACAAGCGGTCGCAGGAGGGGTGTGATGGCCTTCGGTGGCTTTTCCGACAACCCGACCGGCCGGCCGGTGGCGGAGATCAACATGATCCCGCTCATCGACGTGATGCTGGTGCTGCTGGTCATCTTCATCATCACCGCGCCCCTGCTCACCCACGCGGTCAAGGTCGAGCTGCCGCGCGCAACGGGCATGGTCAACGCGCTCGAGCACGAGCACGTACACCTGTCCATCGACGCCGCCGGCACCGTCTACTGGAACGGGGAAGCCCTCGCCGAAGGTGCCTGGCGCGCGCACATGGCAGCGGCGGCCAAGCTCGATCCCCAGCCGGAACTGCATCTGCGCGCGGACGGCCAGCTCGCCTACCAGCGCGTGGTGACGGTGATGTCGGATGCCGCCAAGGCGGGGCTCACCCGCATCGGCTTCGTCACCGATCCGCGCGAGATGTAGTGAGCGCGACACTGCTGTCCAAAACAGCCGAAACCGGGCGGGTGGCCCCTTGATTTGACGCGGGTTTCGGGCGGGTTATGACGGGATTTCAAGGTCGAGCCTGCTTATGCTGTCCAAGATCAGGCGAACGCCAGCG
>JBBIKZ010000045.1:0-18193 GCA_037445185.1 Hydrogenophilales bacterium
CATACCGACAGCCGATTACCCGTCGGGGTAACTGGCTGGCCGTCGGCATAAGCGCGTATGATGACGCGATCGTGCGTACTGCTTGTACCCCTTCGACGAAGGCAACGCTGCCGGCTTCGCGCCGCGCCACCCTGTGCCGCCATTCCCGCCGCCAACGGCCCCTGATCCAACACCGGAGACGCCATGAAATGCGTGGATGACTTCCGCCTGCGCCTGGGCAAGCAGGAGCTGGTGCCCATCGTCATCGGCGGCATGGGTGTGGACATCTCCACCGCCGAGCTGGCCCTGGAAGCGGCCCGTCTCGGCGGCATCGGGCACATCTCCGACGCCATGGTGCCCACCGTGTCGGACCGGCGCTTCAAGACCCGCTATGTCAAGGACAAGCTGCAGCAGTACAAGTACAACGTCGCCAACTCGGACAAGTCCCTGGTGCAGTTCAATCTGCACCAGCTGGCCGAGGCCACCCGCATGCACGTCGGCCGGACCATGGAGGCCAAGCGCGGCGAGGGGCTGATCTTCATCAACTGCATGGAGAAGCTGACCATGAACGCGGCGCGCGAGACGCTGCGCGTGCGTCTGCGCTCGGCGCTGGACGGCGGCATAGACGGCATCACCCTGTCGGCGGGGCTGCACCTCAACTCATTCGCCCTGATGGCCGACCACCCCCGCTTCCGCGACGCCAAACTGGGCATCATCGTCTCATCGCTACGCGCCCTGCAGCTTTTCCTGCGCAAGAACGCCCGCCTCGAGCGGCTGCCCGACTACATCATCGTCGAAGGCCCGCTGGCCGGCGGGCACTTGGGCTTCGGCCTGGACGACTGGATGAAGTACGACCTGGCCAGCATCGTCGCGGAAGTGCTCAACTACCTGGAGGCCGAGCACCTCGACATCCCGGTCATCGCGGCCGGGGGTATCTTCACCGGCACGGACGCGGTGAACTTCCTGGAACTAGGTGCCGCCGCCGTGCAAGTGGCCACCCGCTTCACGGTCACCCACGAATGCGGCCTGCCGGAGCGGGTCAAGCAGATCTACTTCAAGGCCGAGGAGGAGGACATCGAGGTCAACGGCCTGTCGCCCACCGGCTACCCCATGCGCATGCTCAAATCGAGTCCAGGTATCGGCGCCGGCATCCGGCCCAACTGCGAGGCCTATGGCTATCTGCTGGACAACGAGGGACGCTGTGCCTACATCGATGCCTATAACCGCGAGCTGGCCCGTCACCCCCAGGCGAAGAAGATCTCGGTCAAGGACAAGACCTGTCTGTGCACCCACATGCGCAACTACGACATCTGGACCTGCGGCGCGTTCACCTACCGGCTCAAGGACACCAGCCGCCGTCTGCCGGACGGCAGCTGGCAGCTGCTGACGGCCGAGCACGTCTTCCGCGACTACCAGTTCAGCCGCGATCACCAAATCGCCCTGCCGGACTGAGCGCCGGTGCAGCCTGCCGCGCATGAACAGCGGATCGCTGCCCTTACATCCCGGTGAGCACCTGGCCTTGGCTCAGGGCCGCAATACTGAGCCGCGTCGGCGCGGACGCCAGGATCTCCTGCATGATCTGTGCCTCGCCCCCCGGCTTGAGATGGGTGATCCAGATGCGCGCCTTGCCGTCGTACCGGGCCAAATCCGGCGCGAGCGTGCGTGGGCAGTAATGCCGGGAGGCATGCGCGATATGCTCCATGTCGTTCGGGAAGGAGGTCTCGACGATCAGGTGTTCGAGGTCCGACGTCGCTTTGGCGATCTGCCATAGGGCGTCGTGGCTGTCGGTGTCGCCGGAGAAGATCAGGCTGCCGCGGTCGCCGGTGAGGAGATAGCCCGTCGCGGGCACCGTGTGATGGGCGGGGATGGCGGCGATGCGCCGCGGTCCAAGTGCCACCGTCTCACCCGGCGCAATGGGCGCATAGCGCAGGAAGGGCGCCTCCGGCGTCGGGATGCGGGTGAAATCCGGCCACAGCTCCCAATTGAACAGGCTCACCTTGAGCACCTCCACCACCTCGGGCAGGGCGTGCACCGTGAGTGGCTGCGCACGCTCGCCCGCCACGCTGTCGAGCATGAGCGGCAGGGCGAGGATGTGATCCAGATGGGCGTGCGTGATGAAGACGTGATCGATGCGGACGAACGCCGCGCGTGTGAGCTGCGTCACCCCGCTGCCCGCGTCGATGAGCACGTCGTCGTCCACCAGCAGCGCGGTGGTGTGCCTGCCGTCGCCGATGCCGCCGGAACAACCCAGAACGCGTACCTGCATGGCGGCTATTTGGTGGTGAAGGTGAACACGCCGTCCCAGTCCTCCGGCGGCGGATGGTCGCGGAAGTGGGCGATGCGCTCCAGATAGACGTCGTAGAGCTTACGGGCCTCACGCGCACGCAGCGCGAGCAGGCGGGCTTGTGCCTCGTCCCAACGCCGCGCGTGATAGTCGTGCACCGCCGCCTCGAAGGCCTGGGCCAAGGCCAATCGATCCGCTGGCAGCTCGGCGGTCACGCCGAGGGGCTCAAAGATGGACACCGTCTGCGCCTTGCCCTTGACGCGCACGCGGTCGACGAACATGAAGGCGAGGTCGGGACAGGCCTCGCGCGTGGCCTCGCCGGCCAGGACACCCACCCCATACTGTTTGGTCAGCCCCTCCAGGCGCGAGGCCAGGTTCACCGCGTCGGCCATGACCGTGTAGGCCATGCGGAACTCGGAGCCCATGTTGCCCACGCTCATGCGTCCCGTGTTCACGCCCACCCCTATCCGCACTGGCGGCCAACCGCGGGCCTCGAGCATGGGGTTCAACTCGGCGAGCGAGGCCTGCATGGCCAGCGCCGTGAGCACCCCGTCGCGGGCATGCTGCGCATCGCTCACGGGCGCCCCCCAGAAGGCCATGATGGCGTCCCCGATATACTTGTCGATGGTGCCCTTGCGCGCCTGGATCAGCCGTGTCATGTGCGTGAGATAGACGTTGAGCATGTCGGCCAGCTGCGAGGCCTCCAAGCCCTCGGAGATGCTGGTGAAGTCGCGGATGTCCGAGAACAGCACCGTCATCACCCGCGACTCGCCGCGCAGGCTGTAGCGGGCCGGATCCTTGGCCATCTCGTCGACCAGCTCGGGCGGCACGTACTGGCCGAACAGCCGCGTGATCTGCGCCTTGGAGCGGGCCTCGACGAAGAAGCCGTAGGACATGTTGAGCACGAAGAGCCCCACCACGGTGATGAGGCTCATGGCCAGCGGGACCTGCATGTTGAGCGCCGACCAGGCATAGAAGTCCGCCGCCACCAGCAGCCCCGCCAGCACCAGGGTGAGGACCGCGGCCCACAGGGGGGTGAGCAAGGGCAGCACGGCGGCCAGGACGAGCCCCAGCCCCGCCACCAGGCCGGCCTCGTAGTAGCGCATGCCGACCGGCTCCCACGGGACGGTGCCGTCCAGGATGCCGGAGATGAGGCTCGCGTGCATCTCCACCCCCGGCAAGGCCTTTTCGGTCGGGGTGACCCGCAGGTCCATGATGCCCGGCGCACTGGAGCCGATGAGCACCACCCTGCCCTCCAGCTCGGCCGCCGGGGTCGCCCCCGAGAGCACATCGACGGCTGGGATGTAGCGATAGGCGCCTGGCGCGCGGTAAGGGATGAGGGCGCGCGCCTCGGCATCGAGCGGGATGTCGAGCCCCGCCAGGTTCAGGCCGGGCGGGCGCAGTCCCTTGGCGGCCTGCATGCGGGTCGCTTCACTGCCCATGGCCGCCTGGGCGGTGAGCAAGGCCAGCGAGCCGTAGCAGCGGCCGTCATGCTCGATCAGCACCGGGATGCGCCGCATCACCCCGTCGAAGTCGGGATGGGCGTTGAAAAAGCCGCCGCCGTGTGCCGTCTCCTGCAAGCTGCGCAGGTTGCCGTGGTAGCTGCCGAGCCGAACCGGCCGCACCCCCACACGATGCGCCTCGCCACAGTCAAGCACCGGTCTGGGCAGCGCCCCGACCCGTTCCGCCTCGCCGGGCAGCCCGAAGTAATAGCCCAGCACCGTCGGCCCCGTGCCCAGGGCGGCGGCCAACTGCGCGTCGTAGTCGAGCTTGGGGCGCAGGCGCTCGAGCAGGGCTAGGAAGCCGGCCTCGCCGGCCAGCTCCGTCCTGGCCAGGCGATCCAGCACCGGCAGGCCCGAGCTCTCATCCGGCTCGGCGAACACCACGTCGAAGCCGATGGCCGCCACACCGTATTGCTCGAACAGGGTGCGCGTGAGCCGCGCCGTCTTGTCGCGCGACCACGGCCAGCGTCCCACCTCGCGCAGCGACCGCTCGTCGATGTCGACGATGGCGATTCGCTCGTCCATGCCCTGGGCGCGGAAGAGCCGGATCTTGAGGTCATAGAGGGCGGCCTCGAAGCGATGGATGAAGTAGAGGTCATAGAGCTTGCCGACCTGGCCGAGCAGGACGAGCAGAAAGAGCAGGCTCAAGCCGAACTGGCCGACGAGCCGACGCGAACGCAGCGTCACGCGTCCGCCCTATCAGCGGATGCGGTAGAAGCGACCGGCAAGCGTCTTGCCCTCGGGCAGGTTGTCGAGACGGCTGCCGACCGCCTCCGACAGCTTGGCGAAGCGGTCGTCCGGGTGCGGGTGGGTCCTGAACAGGAAGGCCACCCGGCCGCCGGAGGCGGACACGTGGCCGATCTTCTGCAACACCGCGGGCAGGCCATAGGCGTCGTAGCCGGCCCGCGCCGCCAGCACCATGCCGATGCGATCGGCCTCGTATTCCGCCTCCTTGTCCAGGCCGCGGGCGTAGGCCTCCCAGAAATTGCCCATGAAGTTGCGGGCGATGGCCGAGCCGCCCTCCATCCGCTTGCCCACCACGGCACCCAGGTCGGCCAAGGCGCGCGTCTGCTGCATCATGCGTAGGTGGTGCTTGCGGATCACGTGTCCGATCTCGTGCCCTAGCACACCGGCGAGTTCCGCCTCGTTTTCGAGCCGCTTGTACAGCCCTTTGGTGACGAAGATGTAGCCGCCCGGCATGGCGAAGGCGTTGATGTCCTCGCTGTCGATGACGCCGAAATGCCAGTCCAGGTCCGGGCGTTCGCTCTGCAGGGCGACCCAGCGGCCGACCTGGTTCACATAGCGCTGCAGCTGCTCGTCCCGCACCAGGGGCGCCGCCCCCAGCAGGCCGCCGGCGACCGTGCGGCCGATGTTGCGCTCCTCCTCCAGGGTCTGCGGCGGTTCGGCGACGAAGGACAATAGGCCGCCGATGAGATCGGCCGTGCGCGGCCTGCGCTCGGGCGGCGTCTGCTGTGTCTGCTGCGGCGGCGTGGCCATGGCGGCGGGGGCGGGTTTTTGCTGGCCGGACGATGTGCTGTCCTGCGCCGGGGCGGGTTGCCGGCCGAGCAGCAGGTCGCGCAGGGCGCGTTCCACCTCCGATGCCTGGGCGATGATGGTGACGGCCGACAAGGCCAGGACTGCGACGAGGCTGCCTTTCACCATTGCGGCTCCCCCCACGGGCTCGTCTGCCGGTTGTCCTGGGCGGGTGCCGGCAGGTAGTCGATCGACCGCGCGGCCAGTCCACCTTCCCGGGCAAAGGACTGGGCCTCGCTCCGGCTGACGACGTAACGCTCCAGAAGCTCCACTTCCTGGGCGTTGAAGCGGGCCGCTTTCAAATCCTGCTCGCTCAGGCCGCGCACACCGGCGACCGAGACGACCCGTCCGGGATCGGCCTTGCGCGTGCCCAGGCCGATCACCCCGGCCAGCTCCCCACCGACGTCGCGCTGGGCGGCTCCGGTGGTGCGCACCGAGAGCATGCGCACCCAGCCCGTCCTGCCGGAGACCCTGATCTGGGTCCAGCCGCCCTGCCGGGCCAGCACCTCGACGCCGGCCCCCTTGGGCACCTGGGCCGTCACCGCCGCGGTAGTGGAGGCGGCCGCGCGCAACTGGTCGTCGCGGATCATGGTGCCGCTGGCCGACCAGGCCGGCAAGGCCACCAGCAGCAGGATGCCCAGCACGACTGGGTGTGCGTAGCGAAGCGCATCAGCCATCCGTCTTCTCCATCGTGTGGCGTCATACTACAACATACAACATGCATAAACATCGGCTTGCGACATGGCGGGATTATCATTAGGGCATGGCGCAGCCTCAACAGTTCCTCATCCGTGTCGGCGCGGGCGCCCTCGGCTGGTTCCAGGCCTGGGGCCGCCTGCTCGCCTTCGGCGCGCGCGCCCTGGTCGAGACCTTCACGCCGTCCGTCTACAACAGCGCCACGCGCTCGGTGGTGGCGAAACAGATCTATTTCACCGCCTGGCAGATCCTGCCCGGCTTCCTCCTCTTCGCCGCGCTGCTCGCCTACGTCATCATCCAGATCGTGGTGACGACGGCGCGCAACTACGGCCTGTCGGACTTCGCCCTGGAGGTGTCGGTGCGGGTCGTGGTGCTGGAGACCCTGCCGCTGCTCACTGCACTGTTCATCGCCCTGCGCTCGGGGGCGGCCATCAACACCGAGGTGGCCCTGATGAACATCAACAACGAGATCCGCGCCCTGGAGGAGGTCGGCGTCGACCCCATGCGCTTCGAGTTCACCCCCCGGGTGATCGGCGGCGCCATCTCGGTCTATGTACTCACCCTGCTGTCCTGCATCCTCGCCCTCATCCTCGCCTATGTCGCGGTCTACGGCTTCCAGCCCTGGAGCCTGCCCGACTTCAGCCGCGTCATCGCCAAGATCTTCACCCCCCTGGCCTTGCTCACCCTGTCGGTCAAAAGCCTGCTGTTCGGTCTGGCGGTGACCCTGATCCCCATCCGGGCCGGGCTCGAGGCACCGCGCATGATGTTCTTCGCCCCCATCGCCGTGTTGCGCGGCATGGTGCGCCTGTTCTTCGTCATCATGTTCATCGAGGTGGCATCATTGGCACTGGTCTACATGTGATCTGGCTCGCCGACGCCGCCGAGCGTCGCGCCCTGATCGAGTCTCTGCCGCAAGCGGCCCTCATCGCCGACGAGCTGCCCCTGCGCGCCAACCTCTCGGTGCTGGAAAACATCGCCATCGTGCCCCAGTACCGCCAGAACCTCTCCTATGAAGTCGCCGCCGACCAGGCCTGGGCCCTGTTGGCGCGGCTCGAGCAGACCGATTGCGCCTTCAAACGGGATCCGGCCCTGAGCTGTGTCGAGCGCTTCACTGCCAAATTGTTGCGTGCAGTGATGCTGCAACCGCCTATAATCCTGATCGACCGGCCGGCCCTGCTGCTGCCGGACATCCACTACCCGCCCTTCCTGGAGACGACCCTGCAGGCCCTGGCGGAAGACATCGACGACTGCCGCATCCTGGATTACGCATGGAACGCGCCCCTGTACGCGCCCCGCTGATCAAGAACCTGGAGCTCAAGGTCGGCCTGTTGCTGGTCGTAACCCTACTGTTGGCGGTGGGCTTTCTGATCTATGTGCTGCATGCCCGTGGCGCCTTCGAGCCCACCCAGGAGCTCATTCTGGTGGCGGACGATGCCGAGGGGGTGACGATCGGCATGCCGCTGACCTTCTCCGGCTTTCCCATCGGCCAGGTCAAACGCTTGACCCTCAGCGAGCTGGGCAAGGTGCGCATCCACGTCGCGGTGCCGGTCAGGGATGCACGCTGGCTGCGCACCACCAGTCAGTTCACGCTGGAAAAGGGCCTGGTGGGTGGGGCCAAGATCCGCGCGCACACCGCCATGCTGGCGGACCCGCCGCTGCCGGACGGGGCTGAGCGCGTCTTGCTCACCGGCGATGCCACCCAGGACATCCCGGTCATCATGGCCAGGGTGAAGGACATCCTCGCCAACGTGACGGCCATGACGGCGGCGGATTCCAGCATCAACCGCACGCTCGCCCATGTCGAGACCCTCGCCGGCCGCATGACCGGCGACTACGGCATGCTGGAGGGGGTGTTGGGTGGGCCGGACAAGGCGCACACGGTGGTGGAGGCCCTGGACCGGGCGAACACCCTGCTCGCGAGTCTCAACGGGGTGTCCCTGCGCGTCGACCAGACCCTGGTCAAGGCGGATCAGCGCGTCTTCGGCCAGGGCGGCGTGATGGATCAGGCCGACCGCGCGCTCGGAGAGGTCAACGCCATCCTGGCAGAGGCACGCGAGCACCTCAAACGCGCCGATGCCATTCTCCTCGCCGCCCAGGGCGCGACGACCAACGTCGAGGCCATCACTGCCGACGTCAAGGCGGCCACCACCGATTTGGCCATCCTGCGCACGGAGGTGGACGACAGCATCACCAAGGTCAACCACCTGATCAACGAGATCAACCGCAAGTGGCCGTTCCGGCGCGATGTGGAGCTCAAGCTGCCGTGAGTCAGGGTCAGGTTACAGGTTACAGGGTACAGGGTACAGCCGACCGCCCGCGCCTGCTCTGGGCAGATCGACTGCGACGCAGCCTTTACCGTCTCCTGTATCCTGTCACCTGTATCCTGATCACCGGCTGCGCCAGCAGCCCGCCGCCGCCGGACTGGAAGTTGAGCGCCCACGGCCTGCTGGAGCGCTACGGCAAACACTATCTCAATGGCGACACCCGCCTGGCCGAGCGCAACTTCGAACGCGCCCGCGCCGAGATCGCCCGCACCGGGCGGCTCGACCTGGCGGCCAGAGCGGAGCTCATGCGCTGTGCCGTGCGCGTCGCCGCCCTGGAGACGGGGCCCTGCCAGGGCTATGCTGCGCTGGCCCGGCACGCCACCGCCGAAGACCATGCCTATGCGCGCTACCTGAGCGGCAACTGGCAGGGTCTGGAGGTCGCCCTGCTGCCGCCGCAGTATCAGCCACTGCTGAAGGTCAGGGATGATGCCGGTCTGGTCCGCACCCTAGAGGCGATCGCTGACCCGCTCTCGCGTGCCATCGCCGCCGGCGCGCTGTTTCTGGCCGGACGTGCCTCGCCCGAGGTCATCGCCGCAGCCACCCGCACGGCGTCGGATCAGGGCTGGCGGCGCGCGCTGCTGGCCTGGCTCGAAGTCCAGTACAAACGGGCCGAGGCGGCCGGGGACACAGCCAGCCTCGAACTCATCCGCCAGCGCATCGAGCTGGTGCACACCTCCCTGGGTGAGCGCCGGTCGAGCGCCAGCCCGCCATGAGGCAGCGGGCCCATGCAGCCAGGACGGAGCACTTTGGTATATATTAACCGATCAGTATATTAATTGACTCTAATGCAATCGATTCCCGTGCAACCGGAAGGGACATGGAAACGCTGCTCGCCTGGCTCTACGCCCCCTGGCCATGGTACGTGGCCGGTCCGATCATCGGGCTGATGGTGCCGATGATGCTGTTCATCGGCAACCGTTCCTTCGGCATCTCCAGCAACCTGCGCCACCTGTGCGCCATCACCCAGCCGCCCCAGGTCGGGGTGGACTTCTTCAAATACGACTGGAAGGAACACACCTGGAGCCTGATGTTCGTCATCGGCACCGCCCTGGGCGGCTTCCTGGCCGGCGTGGTGTTCGCCAACCCGGAGCCGGTCAAGCTGAGCCTGGCCGCCCAGGAAATGCTCACCGCCTGGGGTTTCACCCAACCCGCCGGCAGCCTGGTGCCGGAGGAACTGTTCCACCCCAACGTGCGCAACTTCGCCCTGCTGTTCGCCTGCGGCGTGCTCGTCGGCTTCGGCACCCGCTACGCGGCCGGCTGTACCTCGGGTCACGCCATCACGGGGCTGTCCACCCTGCAGTTGCCCTCCCTCTATGCCATTCTGGGCATCTTCGGCGGCGGGCTCATCTCCTCCTGGCTACTGGTTCCGTGGATGCTGCAATAGACTGACGACTGACGCCATGTTGCGCTATCTCCCCTATCTCCTCGCCGGCACACTGTTCGGCTTCGTCCTCATCAAGTCCGAGGCCGCCTCCTGGTACCGCATCCAGGAGATGTTCCATTTCCAGAGCTTCCACATGTTCGGCATCCTCTTCTCCGCCATCGCCACCGGCATGGTGAGCATCCAGATCATCAAGCGCATGGGCGAGAAGCGTTCGCTGGACGGGCAGACCATCGCCATCCCGGAAAAACCGCCGGGCCGGGTCAGCTACCTGGTCGGCGGTCTGATCTTCGGGCTGGGCTGGGGACTGATCGGTCTGTGTCCCGGCCCCATCTTCGCCCTGGTCGGGACGGGCTCCCTGGGGGCCCTGGTGGTTCTCGCCGGTGCCTTGCACGGCACCTGGCTCTACGGCGCGCTCAAGCAGCACCTGCCGCACTGACAGGACCTGTCCGTGGCCAGCACTCTTTGACAGCTTGGCCGTCAGGGTCTAACCTTGCGGCCGGTTTTGTCCTTCCGACGCGTCCCTCGGGGCTGAGCTCGGGCTTGAGCTGGACGCGTCGGCCCGAGGGCCGACCCACACCATGCCGGACCTGTCTGGAGTCGATGTCCGAACGGACGCGCCGGGCTCATAACATCTGCTGTGACTTTACGAGGAGAACCCCATGCGCTTGCATCAGATCTGTCTGCTCGCCGCGGCCACTTTGCTGGCCACCACCCACGCCAGTGCCAGTACCCCGCTCATGTCGGCGGATTGGGCCGCCCAGGCCTGTGAGGCCTGGAACAAGAACCCCATCCTGACCAACGAGCTGGCCGAGCGCTGGATCAAAAACGACGGCGGTCGCGGCTACAAGATCGTGCATATGTATCGCACGGATTGTGGCGAAAACACCAAGGTGGAGTTGAAGATCGTGCCCCAGGGCGGCAAGGCCATCTGCGCCTACGGCGGCAAGGTTCAGAACACCAACCTGAACATGGACATGGACTACGTCATGCACGCCGAGACCAAGCGTTGGCGCGAGATGGGCGCCGGCGAATACGGCCCCATGCGGGCGATGATGTTCGGCCGCCTCAAATTCGAGGGCCCGAAGGCGGAGGCCATGCGGGTGATGGGACCGTTCGAGCAGTTCCTGCTCCTGCCCGGCAAGGTGCCCGGCGAGGACGCCTGCCCGCGCTGATCGCGCGCTTCAACCGACCAAGACGAGGCCCGCCGCAAGCGGGCCTCTTTTTTGTGGTTCAGTGCAGCACCGGCGGCCCCTGTTCGGCCGGGAAACCGCTCGCCATCTCTTCCGGCGTGGCATCGCGCACCGCGACGATGTCCACCACACAAGTGGCGCGCTGTCCGGCCAGGGGATGATTGGCGTCCAGCGTGACCTGTCCGTCCTTGATCTGCACGACACGGAAGGTGAGCACCTCGCCCTCGTCGTTCTGGAATTCCGCCTCCGCGCCCAAGCGCCGATAGGGCGGCGGCACTTTCTCGAGGTCCTCGACGATGACCAGATTGGGGTCATGCGGGCCGAAGGCCGCCTCCGGGGTGAGACACGCCTCCACGCGGTCGCCGGTGCGATGCCCTTCCAGGGCACGTTCGATCTCCTCGAACAGCCCGCTGCCGGCGCCGTGGACATAACCGGTGGGCATGTCCTGCTGCCCCATGATGCGCCCCTGCTCGTCCAGCACGGAATACGTCATGAAAACCACCTTGCCCTTGCGGATGACATCGTCGCTCATGCGCTTGCTCCTCAAATTCCGGCAGTTTAGCAGCCACGTGGGGTGTGGCGTCGATCGGCGCCCCGGGGCGGTCGACATCACGCCTGCCCGCCCCGGCGCATGATCCCCCCCAGCTCCGCCGCCCCACCGCCCTGACTGATCTGCCGATCGAGCTCGGCAGGCACCGCCAGGCCGAGGAGCCGGTACAGACGCGCGAGCTTCTGGCGATAGAGTTGGTCGAAGATGCGCACACTGTCGGCCGGGTTGCTGTCGCCGAACCACCAGAACCAATCCGAGCTCTCGCAGGACTTGAGGACGGCCTCGGCCTCGCGCATGGTCTCGGCGTCGAGCCGTTCGCTGCGCACGACCGCGTCGTAGGCGGCCTTGGCGGCGCAAAGCAGGTCCCAGGCCCTGTTCTTGTCGGCGTGCCCGATCCAGGTGGTGAAGTCGCCATACACCCAGCTGCCTGCCACCAGCCGGGGCAGTTCCATGACGCTGTCCGGGTGTTGCTGGAGGTAGGCGCTGAAAGTGGTCAGTCGGATATCAGGATGCGCCACCAGGGCCGCGTACAGCTCGCTGAGAAAGTACCAGCCGTTGTAGGGGTAGTGATCCCAGGCGTTTTCGCCGTCGAGAATGACCGTGACCACCGGGTCGGCGCAGTTGGCGTAGTGATAGCGGTCCTCGATGCTGTGCAGGAAGTGCCGCACGGCGTCGCGGGCGAACCAGTTCTTGTACTCGAAGCCGATCAGATCGGACAGATAGTCGTCGCGGTAAAAACACGCGGTCCGCATCCCCGGCAGCCGATAGGGCCGGCAGAGCCACTGGCAGGGTCGGCTCGCATCCAGGCCCGCGGCCTTGAGACTGTTGCGCAGCACCCCCTCGCCGCTGGCCACCCAAGCCAGGTCGGTCTGCGAAAACAGGCGCAGGGCCGCCTCCGACACCCCGCCCTCGGCCGGCCACAGGCCGTCCGGCGGTGCGCCGAAATGCCCGGTATGGCAGGCGATGGCGGCGTCCAGGTGGGCCTGCACGCGCTGCGCCCCGCCCGGATAGGCCGCCGCCTGCGGCAGGGGCAGCTCGGGCCTGGCCTCGCGTGCGGCCTGGAAATCGATGAGCAGCGGCGCGATGGGGTGACTGTGCGGGGTAGTCGAGAGCTCCACCTGCCCCCGCTCGGCCAGCGCCCGATAGCGCGGGATGAGCCCCTCGATCAGCTCGGCCATCAGGGCCAGCAGGGCCCGCCGATCCTCCGGCGTGTAACCGCGGCCCTTGTCCATCAGCTTCAGCACCAGGGGGTGTTGGCGGCGCACGGTCTCGCCGGTCCAGGCCAGGTGATACCAGGTGACGAGATCGGCGAAATACTGCCCCGACAGGTAGTCCAGCCACGCCTCCCCCTCGGTCTGCACCTGCTGCCAGATGTCGCGCAGCCGCCGGTAGGCGGGGAAGGGTTCGAGCATGGTCGCCGGGTTGAGGCGGAAACACTGCTGTCCCAACGCCTGCTTGTCCTGCCGCGACAGGCGGCCGAGGCGGCCATCGGACAGGCGTGCGAGCAAGGGGTCGTAGGCCTCGCCCTCGCGCAGCTGACGGGTGTAGTCCGTGAGCTGCTCGAGCAGGGTGGGCACGAAGTTGACCACCGCCCGCATGGCCGGCTGCGCCTCCAGATGGGCGGCCATGTCGGTGTAGTCCTTGAGGGCGTGCAGATAGGTCCAGGGCAGGAAGTAGCCCTGTTCGGCCCGGTAGTCGGGCTGGTGAAAATGCCAGCAGAAGATCAGGTTGAGCACGGATGACGCCTCGCTCGGGGCACGACGCCAAGTTTACGGCATCGTCTCCGACGTCCGCGCGTCCTCAGCGGAAGATGTGCATGGTCTGCCCGAGCATCTCCGGGGTGACCAGGGTCACCCCACCGCCGGCGACATGGAAGCGCCTGGCATCCTCGGCGGGGTTCACGCCTATGCTCATGCCGGCCGGGATGTGACAACCACGGTCGATCACCACCTTCTTCAAGATGGCCCCCTGACCGACGCGCACGTCGGGCAGCACCACGGCCTCCTCCAGATAGGCGCCTTCCGCCACCCTGACATTGGAGAACAGCACCGAACGCCGCACGGTGGCACCGCTGATGATGCAGCCACCGGAGACCATGGAGTCGATCGCCACACCGCGTCGCCCCTCATCGTCGAAGACGAACTTGGCCGGCGGCAGCTGTTCCTGGTAGGTCCAGATGGGCCATTTGGGGTCGTAGAGGTTGAGTTCCGGCGTCACGCTGGCCAGATCCAGATTGGCCGCCCAATAGGCCTCGACCGTGCCAACATCACGCCAGTACGTGGACTCGCCCTCGCCATCCACGCAGCTATCGGTGAAGCTGTGGGCATAGACGCGATAACCCGCCTGGATGAGATGGGGGATGACGTTCTTACCGAAATCATGCTCGGACTTGGGATCGTCGGCATCCCTGACCAGCTGCTCGAACAGGAAGGCGGCGTTGAACACGTAGATGCCCATCGAACAGAGCGCGCTGTCCGGTTTGTCGGGCATGGCGGGTGGGTCGGCCGGTTTCTCGACGAAGTCGGCCACCCGCTTGTCATCGTCGACCTGCATCACACCGAAGGCGGAGGCCTCGCGCCGCGGCATCTCGATGCAGGCCACCGTCATGTCCGCCTCGTGCTGGACATGGAAGGCGAGCATCTCACCGTAATCCATCTTGTAGACGTGGTCGCCGGCGAGGATCAAGACGTATTCCGGTTTGTATATGCGCAGGATGTCCAGGTTTTGATAGACCGCGTCCGCGGTGCCCTTGTACCAGCTCACCTCGTCCACCCTTTGCTGGGCTGGCAGCAGCTCGACGAACTCGTTGAACTCGCCGCGCAGAAAGCCCCAGCCCCGCTGCACGTGTTTGATCAGGCTGTGCGCCTTGTATTGGGTGATGACGCCGACACGGCGGATGCCCGAGTTGATGCAGTTGGACAGCGGAAAGTCGATGATGCGGAACTTGCCCCCGAAGGGCACCGCCGGTTTGGCACGCCAATCGGTCAGGGCCTTCAGCCGGCTGCCACGCCCACCGGCCAGGATCAAGGCGACACTGCTCTTGGTGAGCAGGCTGACGAAACGCGGAAATTCCTTGACCAAGCGCCCCCTCCTGTGATCGTACGCAGACTGATGGATGTGTATCAGGCATGCGATACTAGCAGAGTCCCGTGTTCGGATAGAACACTTTGTACCAGCGTACCGCCCGCAGCGTCTGATTATCCATCTGGCATATGATGCGCACGTGACGGCGAGCGTCATCAGCCGATTGGACAGCCGGCAGTCCAGCCGCCATCATAAGACACCTCTAATAAACTCGAACGCTCGCCATGACCGAAACCGCCATCGAACGCCTCCTCGCCGCCCGCCTGCACGACCCCTTTGCCGTCTTGGGCATGCATCCCGTCGAAGGTGGCCAGATCATCCGCATCTTCCGCCCGCATGCCCGGCGCGTGGCCCTACTGCACGACACGGGCGAGGTCGAGATGAACCGGGTGCACGAAAGCGGCCTGTTCGAGTGGCGCGGCGCGCAGCCGCCGCAGCGGCCATGGCGCCTGCGCATCGAGGAGGATGAGGCGAGCTTCGACATCGTAGATCCCTATGCCTTCATGCCCTGCCTGAGCGACCAGGAGCTCTACCTGTTCAACGAAGGCCGGCTACTCGAGGCCTACCGCAGCCTGGGCGCACACTACGGCACGCACGAGGGGGTGGAGGGAGTGCGCTTCGCGGTCTGGGCGCCGAACGCCGAACGGGTGAGCGTAGTAGGCGACTTCAACCGCTGGGACGGCCGCGTCCACCCCATGCGCGTGCGCGGCTCGAGCGGGGTGTGGGAGCTGTTCATCCCTGGTCTCAAACCAGGCGATCTGTACAAGTTCGAGATCCGCAACCGGGACACGGGCGAGGTGTTGGTCAAGACCGACCCGTATGGCCGCTGCTTCGAGCTGCGCCCCGGCACCGCGGCGAAGGTGCCGGCGGCATCGACCTTCGCGTGGCAGGATGCCGGCTGGCTGGCCGAGCGCGCCCGGCTGGACTGGCTGCATGCCCCCATGAACATCTACGAAGTGCATGCCGGCTCCTGGCGGCGGCACCCCGACGGCCGCTTCTACAGCTACCGCGAGCTGGCCGATGCCCTGATCCCCTACGTGCTGGACATGGGCTACACCCACATCGAATTCCTGCCCCTGACGGAGCATCCGCTGGACGAATCCTGGGGCTACCAGACCACGGGCTATTTCGCCCCCACCTCGCGCTACGGCTCGCCGGACGACCTCAAATACCTGGTCGATGCCTGTCACCGCGCCGGCTTGGGCGTGATCCTCGACTGGGTGCCGGCGCACTTCCCCATGGACGCCTGGGCGCTCGCCCGTTTCGACGGCACCGCGCTCTACGAGCACGAGGACCCGCGCCTGGGACTGCACAAGGACTGGGGTACCCACATCTTCAACTACGGCCGCAACGAGGTGAAGGGCTTCCTGCTCGCCAGCGCCCACTATTGGCTCGCCGACTTCCACTTCGACGGCCTGCGGGTGGATGCGGTGGCCTCCATGCTGTATCTCGACTATTCGCGCCGGGAGGGGGAATGGCTGCCCAACCGCTACGGCGGGCGCGAGAACCTGGAGGCGATCGACTTCCTGCGCGAGATGAACGCCATAGTGCACGAGCATTTCCCCGGAGCGCTCACCCTCGCCGAGGAATCCACCGCCTGGCCCATGGTCTCCCGCCCGACCTATGTCGGCGGTCTGGGCTTCTCCATGAAATGGAACATGGGCTGGATGAACGACACCCTGGCCTACATGCAGCTCGATTCGGTCTATCGCCGCTTCCACCACAGCAACCTCACCTTCGGCCAGCTCTACGCCTACACCGAGAACTTCGTCCTGCCCTTCTCGCACGACGAGGTCGTGCACGGCAAGCGTTCGCTGTTGGGGCGCATGCCGGGGGATGCCTGGCAGCAGTTCGCCAACCTGAGGCTGCTGTTCACCTACCAGCTGACCACCCCCGGCAAGAAGCTCAACTTCATGGGCAATGAATTCGGCCAGGGGCGGGAGTGGAACTCGGGCTGGCAACTGGACTGGGAGCTGCTGGAGGTCTCCTGGCACGCACAGATCAAGACTCTGCTGCGCGACCTCAACCGCCTCTACCGCAGCCTGCCCTGTCTGCACGAACTGGACTTCACGCACGAGGGCTTCGCCTGGATCGACTGCCACGATGCCGACCAGTCCGTGCTCTCCTACATCCGGCGCGATCGCAACGGTCGCAGCGCCGTCGTGGCCCTTAACTTCACGCCCGTGCCGCGTGAGGGCTACCGCATCGGCTGCCCAGCGCCCGGCTTCTGGCGCGAGATCTTCAACAGCGACTCCGAGTATTACGGCGGCAGCAACCTCGGCAACGGCGCCGGCTTGGTGGCCGAGGAGCAGCCCTGGATGGGCTACCCCTGCTCGCTGGTGATCACCCTGCCGCCCCTGGCCGGGGTGATCCTGATGCAGGACTGAGCGCCCGCCCGGCCAGGTCGGCGGCCGGTGCACGTGCCGGGCCGCTTCAACCCAGATTATCCATTAGGACGCGGGAAGGCGCGCCGCCCATGGTCGAGGCAGTTTGCGCGCGACTGTAGCAGGCGAGGTTGAACACCTCGCCGAGAAAACGAGCGGGGATACTCTCCTCATCCCCGCGAGTCTCAAGCAAGCGAAGCGCAGTGGCCAGTTGCGCGCAAAATGACCGGCCAGGGGCAAGCGAGGCCCACGTAGGCAGATACTGCGCGTTGGATCCTCCACCGCTGGCGTGGGTAATTCGCCAAGCGAAGATGTGGCCGGTCTAATGGATGATCTGGGTTCAACGTTGCTGCAGCAGCATCTGCAACAGATCGACCCGCTTCTCCAGTGCCTCGAGGCGACTGAGCGTCTCGTCGCCGGCGCCGGCCCGTCCACCCATGCCATGCTGCATGCCACGCCCCTGCATGCCGCATCCCATGCCGCCCGGCCTGCCCTGCCCGCCCATGCCGTGATGCATGCCTGCGCCCGGCATGGCGCCGCCGTGCGTGCCATGGCCCATCGGGCCGCCACCCATCATGCCCTGGCCGCCGCGGCCACCCATCATGCCGCCCCCAGGCTGTGGGCAAGCCCCCGCCTCGAGCAGTTCTTCCATGTCCTTCATCTGGGCCTCGAGCAATTGCCGGCGCCGCTCGGGATCCTGGGTGGTGCGGATCTCCTGCATGCGCGCGCGCATGGTCTGTCTGAGTTCCTGGATCGATGCCGTCCGCGCCGGTGCCGCGGCCGGGCTCGCCTCGGCCTGATGGGCACTGTGGTCGTCGGTGGCTGGCGCCTGGGCCTGGACGGCCATGGGCAGGGACAGCAGTCCGGACAGGGCCAAGGCCAGAATGCTGGGTTTGCAGGTTTTCATGACGATCTCCTTCGGATTGGTGATTAGCGACCTTTTTCCAGCCGGGTGACGACATAGGCGCCGTCGATGCGCCGGGCCTCGAAGCGCACGCGGTCGCCGGGCTTGAGCTCCTCGAGCAGACCGGGGTCCTGCACGCGGAAGACCATGGTCATGGGCGGCATGGCGAGGCTCTCGATGGGGCCGTGCCGCAGGGTGAGCCGCCCCTGGGCATGGTCCACCTTGCGCACTTCGCCCTCCGCAAGGCTGGCGTTCGCGACGGCGTTGCCCACGCCGCCGTGGTGTTCGTGCCCCCGGTCCGCCCAGGCGGCCGGGGCGAGGGCGAGGGCTGCAAGCAGGGTCAAGGCGACGGTATTCATGCGGTCTTCTCCTTTCAACC
>JBBIKZ010000046.1:0-18142 GCA_037445185.1 Hydrogenophilales bacterium
GGCTCCGGCCGGCCCTGCGGGCCTTAACGTTCGCTTCGCTCACGTTAGCCTGCGCCGAAAACTCCCGATGCACGTGCCTTCGATGCGATGCCGTGGTCGATACGCCCGTCATCGCGTCAATCCCATGTACAACATCGGGAGTTTTTCCGGCAGGCGCTCGACGTGGTCGAGCACGGTGTAGTTTTTCGCGCCGAAGATGCGCGCGACGTACTGGTCGGCATGGGGGTCGAGCGACAGGGCGTAGGTGGTGATGCCCGCGCGCATGAGCTCTTCCACCGCACGCTTGGTGTCGTAGCGGAGGTACTGCGGGTCGCGCACGTCGTTGTCGGCCGGCTCGCCGTCGGTGATGATGAAGAGGATCTTCTTGTTCTTGGGTTGCTGCTGGAGGTAGCTCGCGGCGTGGCGCAGGGCCGCGCCCATGCGCGTGGAGTAACCCCCCTGCATGGCGGCTAGGCGCGCCTTGACGAGGTCGTTGTAAGGCTCGCCGAAGTCCTTGAAGCGGTAGTAGCGCACGTCGTGGCGACCGTCGGAGCAGAAACCGTGCAGGGCGAAGGGGTCGCCGATGCGGTCCAGTGCGTCGGCGAGCAGCACGGTGGCGGCGCGGGTGAGGTCCATGATCGTGTAGTCGCGACCGCGCACCTTGTCGTTGGACGACTCGGACATGTCGAGCAGGACCATCACGGCCAGGTCGCGTAAGCTACGCTTGTAGCGCATCATGATGCGGGTGTCCGGCTGTTGCCCCATGCGGATGTCGACCATGGCGCGCACGGCGGCGTTGAAGTCCAGCTCGTCGCCGTCCTCGACCCGGCGGATGCGCTGCATGCCCTGCGGGATCATGGACTCGATGAGGAACTTGAGCCTGGAGATCACCGGCTTGTTGTCCTCGATGATCTTCTCGATCACGGCCAAATCGCCCAGCTTCGGCCGCCGCTCCAGGACGGTGACCCAGCTCGGACGCTCGAGCTGGATCTGGTAGTCCCACTCGTGGTAATGCACGGGGTCGGCGACCGGCTCCTTGCCCTCCAGGGAGTTGATGGTCACCCCTTCCTGATCGAGGTAGAACTCGGTCGGCAGCACCCACACCTCCTGCGCGTCGTCGCCGGCGAACTCCACATCGACCTCGTTGACCATCTCCATGAGCGAGACCTTCTTGCGCACCTGTTTCGGCGCCCAGGTCGCCTCCAGGGCCTCGAGCTCGCTGTATTCCTCGGACTCCCAGACGGTGCGGTTGTCGTCGCGATAGATCGCGCGCAGGCCGTCGGTGCGCGGGTTGTATTCCGGCAGGGGCAGGCGGGCGAGTTCGTGCGCCAGCTCGACGCCGATGTTCCAGCTCAGCTGGTTGCTCGACAGGTCTGCCTCGGCGCGGAACAATGCCACCCCGCGCTGCACCCACGGGTGTGGGTCGGCCGGCTCTTCCTCGAGCAAGGCGCGGGCCAGACGGTTGATGAGGTCGCCCACGGTCTTGGGCTCGCCATAATCGGCGGGGGGGTGCAGGGCCAGCCAGGCGGCACGCATGTTGGGGAACTGGCGGATGGCCAAGGTCTCGACACGCGCGTCCTCCACCGCTTCGATGATGGCCATCTGCGTGGTGTTGAGCATCTGCATCGACAGCGGCGCCTTGGTAAAGGCGAGGTGCGCGGCACAGTGGTTGGCGGCGGCGCGGTAGATCTCCAGCCCCGACACCACGGCCGCCGGCGGTGTGGCATCGCCCTGCGGCCGATAGTCGTCGTAGGCGTCGGCGATGTAGATCACGTAACGCTCGATGTAGGGTTTGAGTCCTTCACGCGATTCATAGTCGCCGGCGGTGGGGCGTAGGAAGAAATCGCGCCCCCACATCGCGCGCAGGTAGATGTTGAGCCGTCGCTGCACGTCGACGAAGAGCGTGCCCTTGCGCTCCTGCTGCAGCACCGAGAGCGCATCCGGGCTTTGCAGGGAAAAGTAGCGCACCTGGCCGTCGAAGTCCGCCTTGTAGGCCTGCGCCCCCCACTGCACCCAGCGGCGCAGGCCCCCGAGCGTGAGCTGGCTGAGCAGCCGGTCGAGGTTCTCCAGCATCGGCCGCAAGCCCCGCGGCGCCTGGGCGAGCACGATGGACAGGACGTTGAGGTAGTTGCGGAACAGGTCTGCGTCACCCAACCGCTCGGCGGCGAGGGGGGCGGTGCCGGCGATCAGGGTGAGCACCTGGCCCGAGGCCTTGGAGGCCATGGAAAGCAGGAAGTTGACGAGGTCGGGCAGGATGTCCTCGCCGATGGCGCGCGCCACCTCGGGCATGGCCTGGATGTAAGTGACCACCAGCTCCTCGCCGCGGCCCAGGTTGTGCAGGGCCACCGCGCCCTTGATGTAATTGTCGAGCCCGCGGGCGGAGAACACCCGCGCCGCCTCGTTCCAAGCCCCGCGCAGCACCTCCTGCGAGCCGCTGGGCAGCTCGTCCAGGAGCGACTGGTATTCCTCGAGATGGATGGCCATCAGGTGTCAGAGGTCAGGTTACAGGTTACAGCGAAGTATGCGCGCCGCTCTGCGGCGCGAGTTTCTGAAACCTGTACCCTGTAACCTGTATGCTGGATTAGAAATAGGTCGTCACCGCCGAATCGAGCGCATCGCGCATGTCCGGGTCGTCGGTGATGGGGCGCACCAGCGCCACACGACAGGCGGCCAGCGGCGGCACACCCTTGGCGATCAAGGAGCCGGCGTAGATCAGCATGCGCGTGGAGATCCCCTCGTCGAGGCCGTGGCCCTTGAGGTTGCGCGCCCGCTCGCCGATGTGCACCAGGTTCTTCGCCACCTCGAGGCTCACGCCAGACTCGTGGGCGACGATCTCCGCCTCGATCTCATGCTCGGGATAGTTGAAGTCCAGCGCCCCGAAGCGCTGCTTGGTGGACTGTTTCAGGTCCTTCATCAGCGACTGGTAGCCGGGGTTATAGGAGATGACGAGTTGGAAGTCGGGATGCGCCTCGACCACCTCGCCCTTCTTCTCCAGCGGCAGCATGCGGCGCGCGTCGGTGAGCGGATGGATCACCACCGTGGTGTCCTGGCGCGCCTCGACCACCTCGTCCAGGTAGCAGATGGCGCCATAGCGGGCGGCGAGCGTCAGGGGACCGTCCTGCCAGCGGGTGCCCTGGGCATCGAGCAGGAAGCGACCGACCAGGTCGGAGGCGGTCATGTCCTCGTTGCAGGCGACGGTGATGAGCGGCTTGCCCAGCCGCCAGGCCATGTATTCGACGAAACGCGTCTTGCCGCAGCCGGTGGGGCCCTTGAGCATGATCGGCATGCGCACCGAATAGGCCGCCTCGTAGAGCGTCACCTCATCGCCGACCGGACGGTAATAAGGCTCGGTCTTCACCCGGTATTGCGCCAGCACGTCGGCGCCGCTGCCGTCCGCTGCAGGCCGTTGCGCCGCCGCGACCTGACGTTGCGCCGCCGCGCGCGCCAGGGCCTCCTGGCGGGGGGAATAGGTACGCATGTAAAAGTCGTTACGCATGGTGGGTCACCTCAAAAGATACGATGGGCCGCAGACCTGCGCCCCGCCCGGGTCGTACAGCCCCGCGCCCGGCCAGACTGCGTCCGGTCCGTGTGCGCTCAGTCCGGCCAGATGCGGGCCGGGAAGAGCTTGGTGCCGCTCTCCTCGACGAAGTTGGCCGACCTCGGTTGGGCGGCGGGCGTCGCCGCAGCCGGGGCGGCCTGGTCTGCCGCGGGCTTGCGCACCCTAGGCTTGGCGGCGGGTTTGGACACGGCGGCCTTCGCCGCCACGGGTTTGGCGGCCGCGGTTCTCGCCCGCACTGTCTTGGTCACGGCCGGCTTGGCAGGGGCCGGCGCGTCGGTAGCGGGCTTCTCCGCCTCGGGTTGCTGGGCGGCCTTGGCCCTGCGCACGTTGGCGGAGAGCTTGTCCTTGAGATTGGTCATGATGCGATCACCTCTTCAATGATGGCTTCGATTTCGGCGGCCGCCTCGGCGCCCCGCCGCCCCATCTGATACACCGACAGGCCTTCCAGCGCCGCGCTGCGGTAGGCGGCGCGGCGCCGGAGGGATGCCCGCAGCACGGGGATGCCGAACTCCGCCAGGGCCTCGTGCATGGCCGCCGACAGGGCGCTCTTGGGCTCGAGCTGGTTGAGCACCAGGAAGGCGCGCAGCCGGCTGTTGACCTTGCGCGCCTCGGCAATCTCCTCGGGCAGACGCAGGCTCGCCCACAGGTCCACCGGCGAGGGCAGCACCGGGATGAGGGCCACGTCGCAGGCGCGCAGGGCCTGCATCGAGGCGTGGCTCTCCAGCGACGGCGGGCAGTCCAGCACCATGTGGCGGTAGGCGCGGTAGTTCTGGTGCAGGGTGCGGGCATCCCAGCGGCCGGCGATCTGCTTCACCGTCGCCGGAAACGGCTCCGCCCCCAGGCTGGCCCATTGCCGCGAGGAGCCCTGCGGGTCGAGGTCGATGACCACGGTCTCCCCCCGCCGCGCCAGCCCGGCGGCGAGGTTCATCGCCAGCGTGGTCTTGCCGGCGCCGCCCTTCTGGTTGATGACCGCCGTGACGTGGGTGGCCATGTCATGCGCCGGTCGGCCCGAGGAGCGCGCTGATGCGCGCGGCGAAGGTATATTCGGCCTCGCCCAGCACACCCCCTTCGCCAGCCTCGAGGGTGATGTTGACGTAGGTGGCGCCGAAGTTGATGTTCTGCGGGTGCAAACCGGTTTCCTCGGCAAGCGCGGCCAGGGCATCGAGGAAGAGGCGCGTCTCGCCATAGCAGGCGAACTCGAAGCGCCGGAACAGGGTCGGTGGCCGCCCGCGCGCTTCCCAGCCCTCGGGCACGGCCGCGGTGGGATGTTCAGCCATGCTCTGCCTCACCCTGCATCATGCCGTCCAACGCCTGCACGTGCGCCAGCTCCTCGGCGAGGATGGACTCCAGCAGCGCGGCGCTGTCGGCGTCGCGCATGCGGCGTGCATGGGCGGCCGCCTCCTGATACAGGCGCACGGCGTCCGCCTCCAGCGCGCGGTCGGCGCGCAAGAGGGCCTCGACATCGCGACCCAGCCGGGCCGGCGGCAGGTTGCCCGCCGAGGGGGCCACACCGAGCAGGATCAGCCGCTCCATGAGGCGTTCGGCATGCGCCATCTCCTCGAGCGCCTCGTGTCTGAACTTGGCCGCCAGGGCCTCGTCGCCCCACAGGCGCGCCAGCACGCTCTGCGCCAGGTATTGCTGCATGGCGCGCATCTCGTGCGTGAGCGCGCGCGCCAGCCATCCCAGGGTGCGCGGATCGACACGCATGGGTCGGGGGCGGACTCAGCTGCGGGTCGAGGTGATCTCTGCGTCGCGGCCACCGCCCCCGGCCTCCGGCGCGGTCGGCAGGATGCCTTCCACCTCGCTGTGCACGCGGGCGATGATGTGGGCGGCCACGAGCCCGTCACCGACACGCTCGCAGGCGTCGGCGCCGGCGCGCACCGCGGCGTTCACCGCACCGGTCTCGCCGCGCACCAGCACGGTCACATAGCCGCCGCCGACGAACTGACGCCCGATCAGGCGCACTTCCGCCGCCTTGGTCATGGCGTCGGCCGCCTCGATCGCCGGCACCAGGCCGCGGGTCTCGATCATGCCCAGGGCGATGCCTGTCACATTAGCCATTGCGATTCTCCATCAAAGGGTTGCGTAACCCGTGCGCTCAAACCGTGGGCGCGGTCGGCAGGATGCCTTCCACCTCGCTGTGCACGCGGGCGATGATGTGGGCGGCCACGAGCCCGTCACCGACACGCTCGCAGGCGTCGGCACCGGCGCGCACCGCGGCGTTCACCGCACCGGTCTCGCCGCGCACCAGCACGGTCACATAGCCGCCGCCGACGAACTGACGCCCGATCAGACGCACCTCCGCCGCCTTGCACATGGCGTCGGCCGCCTCGATCGCCGGCACCAGGCCGCGGGTTTCGATCATGCCCAGGGCAATACCAGTCACAGTTGCCATCGCTATTCTCCTAAGTCCAGGTTCAATGAGTCATACCACCAAGTTCAGGCGCTCGGCGCGGTCGGCAGGATGCCTTCCACCTCGCTGTGCACGCGGGCGATGATGTGGGCGGCCACGAGCCCGTCACCGACACGCTCGCAGGCGTCGGCGCCGGCGCGCACCGCGGCGTTCACCGCACCGGTCTCGCCGCGCACCAGCACGGTCACATAGCCGCCGCCGACGAACTGACGCCCGATCAGGCGCACTTCCGCCGCCTTGGTCATGGCGTCGGCCGCCTCGATCGCCGGCACCAGACCGCGGGTCTCGATCATGCCCAGCGCAATACCCATACGTTCTGCCATTGCATTACTCCTTTTTGGAACAACGTTGATAACAAGTTCACGACCACTCGTACCGCCGGGGGATCGCGTCCCTAACCACGAACCGTTTCCTGCATCACTGTCCACGGACCTCAAGCGTCCCAGTTGTCGATGATCCCGCAGATGGTCAAGTCGGTCGTGACCTTTGGGTCCTTCATCGCGTACCGCGCGGCAGTACCGCTGGTGGTGAAGACCCACTTGCCGACAGGCACCCCGACCGGATCGGTAGCCACCGAGAGCGCCCCTTTCTGGTCCTTGAGCACCCGCAGGGATTCGGTCATCAGCCCGGGCACGCGGCGCGTGCAGACCAATTCATCGACCACACACATGATCTCCATCAGGACTTCACCTCATCCTTGGCGCCTTGGCCGACTTCACTGGCCGCCTTGCTTTCCGACGCCGTTGCGCCGGCGCTCGACTGGGCGTCCGGATCCCAGAAGTCGATGATGCCGACGATGGTCAGATCGGACGGGAATTCCTTGCTGCCGGCGGCGTCCCGCGCGGCGCTCGAGCCGACACAGATGACCCAGTCGCCGGGGATGCAGCCGACCGCGTCTACCGCCACGCTGCGGGCACCGCCCACCCTCTCCTGCACGACGAGCAGGGGGCGATGACCGAGCTGGTCGATGCGGTTGGTCGAAACCAGGGTCTTTTCCACGCGCATGATCTTCATCGCTGGACCTCTACGCCTCCTTCACCGATGTCAATGCCCGGCGTCCGCGACCTCGTCGGCGACGAAGCTGCAGCGCTCAGTGCCGTGACGGTCGCTCACCGCCATCTGGCAGTGCAGCAGACCCTGGGCATGGAGATCAGGGTAGCGCGACTCGATGGCGGCCTTCACCCGTTTGCAGCGCTGCACCGCCCGTTCGCGGGCGCCGGGTACACGTGATGAATAATGGAAGTGCACCAGGACCGGGATGGCCAGGCCGTGCCTGACGTTCAACCCCTTGAAGATCTTGATGCCCACGTCCATGTCCGCCGCGCCCTCCTCGACCGTATCGAGGTGGGCGAAGTAAAACTGATTCCTGAGCTGCAGCTCGCTCATGGCCTCACCAGCACAGATGAACTCCTCATCGTGACCGATGACGGCATAGCGTCCGGCGTGATGCTGGATCACGTATTCGATCTGGGACAGGTTGGCCTCGAGCAGCTTGAGCACCAGCGCGCACATGCCCGGCGCCATCTCGCCCTCGCCGCGCGCCCAGCCATCGGCCTGTTCCGCCTTGGCCACGACCGCGGCGATGTGGGCACGCGCCGCCGCCTCGTCCATGCCCAGCGTCTGCCGGTACAACTCGGCGGTATCGACATAGCGATAGGGGTTCACATCGCCGTTGGCGTCCGGCAGGTGCACGCGGATGGCGTCCAGGTCGGTGTCCACGCCGATGAGCAGGATGTCCGGCGCGGCGCCCCGGCCAAAGGTGTTGTCGATGGCGGCGCGCAGCTCGTTGAGCCGCCCCAGGGCCGATTCCACGGCGCGGCTGTCGCTGCTGCCGTGGGCGGCACAGCCCTGGTGACCGGGGTCCGAGGTGCTGAAGTGGTAGACGGCCACCTTGAGATAGTTGGCGGTCTCGCCGCCCGGGATGCCGCCAGTGAGGCGATCGAGCTCGCGCTGGGCCCAGTCTGCGACGTCACCCTCCACGTCGAACAGAACGCCGGCATAGGCCTTGACGAAGACATCGTCGTTGGGTGCCAGGCGCAGGATGAAGGGCAGCAGACCCTGCAGGCGGCCATCGGCGCAGGGGCTGATGTCCACCGTGTGGTAACCGCAGGCGCGGATGAACTCGGCACTGAGCGCCACGCGCTCGCGCCAGGGGGCCTGGTCATCCGCGACCTGGTCGATGCACTGCTTGAAGGAGTGGAAGATGCAGTGGGCATGCAAGGCGCGCATGTCCAGGCCGGTCACCCAGGCATCCTCCAGGAGCTGTTGCGGCAATTCATAACCGAGGCACTCACGGGCCAGGTGCTGGGCACGCTCGACGAAATCGCGCTCGTGCTGCAAGGAGGACAGGACCTTGAGGGTATCGACGATACCGCTGAAACGCCCGCGCACCCGGCATTCGTAGGCATACAGGCGCCGGTTGAGCTCCTGGTCCACGAGGGCATGCTCGCAGCGCTGCCCCGGCGCGATCACGCAGGCCGGATTCGGCGGCGGCTCGGCCGCCGCCAGCTGACCGGCGGCGCGCAGGGCGGCGAGTCGTTTGCGCGTGTTCACGGGTCAGCCCTCAGCCGCGCGCGCCACCCGACAGGGTCACGATGGCGCCCTTGCCAGTGTTGCCGGAGGAACCGGTGATGCGGCTCTCCGGCACGGCGGGACGCTCGATTTCACGGAAGACCTGCGCATTCGTCCCGCCGCCGCGCGGGTTGCCGCGCTGGGACAGGTTGCGCGCCAGGGAGGAGGCCCCCTCGGTACCCGTCACGCGGCTCTGCGGGTGCCAGGCGTCCCCCGTGATGCGCACGCCGGTCTGGCTGCCCTCGCCGGTCAGCCGGCGGGCGGCGGCAATGGCCTCGGCCTCGGCCGCTTGCAGGCTCTGGACGTCGCGGTGACGGAACTCCGGCGTGCCGGTGATGAGGCCGGTTGCCTTGTTCACCGGCCCGGTGATGCGCTCGCCACCATAGGCCGTGCCGGTGACATCGGCCATGCGCCGCTCCCAGGCCTGTCGGGCCGGACTCTTGATACTGAAGTCGATCGGCGCTGGCGGACGCGGCGGCTCGTCCCAGGTCCGGGCGCGCGGGACGAAGCGCCCGCTGGTCAGGCACTGCGTCACGGCATTGTCTGCGCCGACATAGGGCGTACCGGTCACGGGCTCGCAGGCACCGCGTTCGTCGCCGGTGACGACCGATCCGCCGGCTCCCGGGCGGTCGCCGGTGACCGCGGTGGCGGGGATGGTAGCACCGCTGCGGATGCGGGCGGCCTGTGCCTCGAGGTCCTCGCTCGCGCAGAACGTGCCGTACTGACTGCGACCGATGTAGGGCGTGCCGCTGATCGGCGCGCAACCGCCGTACTCGTCGCCGGTGACCTTGGCGGAACGGCCGACGTAGCTGCCCGTCACGGGCTGACCACGCAGGGTCTGATCCACCACCACCTTGGCGACGGGCTGTTGTGGGGTGCCGACGGCGCACGCCTCGGGCAGGGCGCCGACGTAATCGGTACCGGTGACGGGAGTGCACCCCCCCATCTCGTCACCGGTCAGCTTTGGGCTCGAACCCACCTCGGTGCCCGTGACCGTGCGACCGGCCAGGGTCTGCATGGCACCGACCTTGCGCGGGCCGCCGACGCTGCACAGGGGGCCGAAATCACTCGTGTTGTAGTACTGGGTGCCGGTGATGGGGCGGCAGGACCCCGGCTCGTCGCCGGTGACCTTGGCGGAGCGGCCCACCTCGGTGCCGGTCACGGGCAGATCCTTGCGCGAGGACATGACGCTCACCTTGTGCGGCGTCGGCGGCGGCGCGGTGCGGCAGAATTCCTGATACTGCTCGGCGGCCAGATACTGGGTGCCGGTGATGCCGCGACAGGCGCCCGGCTCGTCGCCGGTGATCCGGCTGGAATGGCCCACGGCAGTCCCGGTCACCGGCTTGCCTTGGGCGGTGTGGGTCAGCACGACCTTTTCCGGCCCGCCGTCGGGGGCGGGCTGGGTGTAACGGGTGCCGGTCAGCTGGCGGTCCGCGCCCGCCTCGTCGCCGGTGACCTTGGCGGAGCGGCCCACCTGGGTGCCGGTGACGGTCTTGCCCTTGTCGGTCTGCACGCTGCCGATCTTGGCCGGCGCGGGCTCGGGCCGGCTGGCGCAGAACTCGTCGTAGCGCTCGGCCGAGAGGTATTCGGTGCCGGTGATGCCACGGCAGGCCCCCACCTCGTCGCCGGTGACCTTGGCGGAACGGCCCACCTCGGTGCCCGTGACCTTGTGGCTGCGCAGGGTGGTGCTGACGCCGACCTTGCTGGGCCCCGGTTCGGCGCGGGTATTGCAGATCTGCGTGTACTGCTCGCTGCCGATGTACTCGGTGCCGGTGATGGGACGGCAGGACCCCGGCTCGTTGCCGGTGACCTTGGGGCTGCGCTCCGCCATGGTGCCGGTGACGGGCCGGCCGGATAGGGTATGCCCCTGCTCGACCTTGGGCGGCGCCGGGATCTCAAGGCGGGCGCGCATGCGACCGCTGGGACGCGTCGCGCCGTTGCTGGTCCCGGTCTTGCCGGCCAGCGACTGCACCAGGCGGCGCTGCATGGCCACCTGGCGGCCGGTCGCGCCTTTGGTGATGGCGGCCTGCCAGTCCTGTCCGGGCATCGCCGCCGCGATCTTGGTCGCCTGGGCCACGCGTCTGAGACCGGCCTTGCCGTCCTGCGCCAGGGCGGCGCGGCGGGCACGCGCCAGGGCGCGCCCGGTGGGCGGCTCGCTGCTTCGGGTCGTGGCAGTCAGGGACTCTGCCGCAGCCGTGCGCACGTCCGCTGCCGGCGTGCCCGTCGACGTCGCGCCGGCAGCGCCACAGCCTCCCGGCGCGCCGTTGCAGCCGCAGCCGCAGCCGGTGGCGGCGGCAGGCACGGGCGCAGCGGCCGGCGCCTGCTGGGCCTCGCGCGTCGGCCGAGGCCGACCGCTGGGACGGCCGGAGGTCGGCTGCAACGCCGCCTTGCCGACCTGACTCATCGCCTGGCGACGGGTCCGGCTGGCCTTGACGGGGACGGCGGCCCGGATCGCTTCGACGAGGGCCACATCGCTGACTTGGGCGGCGGCCGCCACGGGTTGGGCGACCATGGCGGCCGGCGCTGCGTCCGCGGCCGTCGTCGGGGCGACGGCAGGCTCGATGCGCGCTGCCGACGTCTGTCTGGCGGCCGTCGGCCTGCCGGCGCCGGTCTTGCCATGCAGGGCCATGGCCCGGCGACGCTTGAGCGCCAGCTCGCGCCCCGACAGGGTGGCGCTGGCGTTGGCACTGGCCGTGCTATCTGCGGCTTGTGTCATGACTTACCTCGAACGGTTGGGTCTTGCGGCGGGCGCGAACCACAGCTGTCGCGCCCACGACAAGTGACTGGCAGGAGGGTGTCGCAGCGGCAACCGGACGCACGCCCGGCGCCGCCTCGCCGATCAGCGATACACCACGAAGGCCGTGCCCTGACTTTGCGCGTAGTTGTCGTAGGCCACGAAGCGCACCATGTGCTCCGGGAACTCGCGGTGGCAGGCCTCGATCTCGGCCAGCACGGCATCGACGGATTGCTCGCCGAACATCGGCAGCTTCCACATGTACCAGAAGCTCACCCGGGCGGGCGTGCCGCGCTCGGTGTGCTCCACCGCCGGGTTCCAGCCCTGGCTGATGGCATAGGCAATCTGGCGGCGCACCTGTTCGGGGGTCATCTGCGGCAGGTAGGAAAAGGTCTCGTATTTCTTGCTCGAACGATAGGCTTGCACGTTGGCCATCTTGAATTCCTTTCATCGATTGTGGCGGACGCGGGCCCGGCTTCGGTCCGCACCCGCCGTGACAGGCGCTTACTTGTGGGCGACGTCCAGCTTGTCCACCACGTCGAACTCGAACTTGATCTCTTTCCAGGTCTCCATGGCGATCTTGAGTTCGGGGGAGTGCTGCGCCGCGGCGGTCAGGATCTCCTTGCCTTCCTTCTCGAGCTGGCGACCTTCGTTGCGCGCCTGCACGCAGGCCTCCAGCGCGACGCGGTTGGCCGCGGCGCCGGCGGCGTTGCCCCAGGGGTGGCCGAGGGTGCCGCCGCCGAACTGCAGCACGGAGTCGTCGCCGAAGATGGTGACCAGCACCGGCATGTGCCAGACGTGGATGCCGCCGGAGGCGACGGCGAAGGCACCGGGCATGGAGCCCCAGTCCTGGTCGAAGAAGATGCCGCGCGAGCGGTCTTCCGGCACGTAGGATTCGCGCAGCAGGTCGATCCAGCCCAGGGTGGCCTGGCGGTCGCCCTCCAGCTTGCCCACCACGGTGCCGGTGTGCAGGTGGTCACCGCCGGACAGGCGCAGGATCTTGGTCAGCACGCGGAAGTGGATGCCGTGGTGCGGGTTGCGGTCGAGCACGGCGTGCATGGCGCGGTGGATGTGCAACAGCAAGCCGTTGTTGCGGCACCAGTTGGCGAGCCCCGTGTTGGCGCAGAAGCCGCCGGTGATGTAGTCGTGCATGATGATGGGCGCGCCGATCTCCTTGGCATACTCGGCACGCTTGTACATCTCTTCCGGCGTGGGGGCGGTCACGTTCAGGTAGTGGCCCTTGCGCTCGCCGGTCTCGGCCTCGGCCTTGAGGATGGCCTCCATGACGAAGTCGAAGCGCTCGCGCCAGCGCATGAAGGGCTGGCTGTTGACGTTCTCGTCGTCCTTGGTGAAGTCGAGGCCACCGCGCAGGCACTCGTAGACGGCGCGGCCGTAGTTCTTGGCCGACAGGCCCAGCTTGGGCTTGATGGTGCAGCCCAGCAGCGGACGGCCGTATTTGTTGAGCTTGTCGCGCTCGACCTGGATGCCGTGCGGCGGGCCGCCACAGGTCTTGACATAGGCGATGGGGAAACGCACGTCCTCCAGCCGCAGGGCACGGATGGCCTTGAAGCCGAACACGTTGCCGACCAGGGAGGTGAACACGTTGACCATCGATCCCTCTTCGAACAGGTCGATGGGGTAGGCGATGAAGGCATAGAAGCAGGTGTCGTCGCCCGGCACGTCCTCGATGCGATAGGCGCGACCCTTGTAGTAGTCCAGGTCGGTCAGCAGGTCGGTCCAGACGGTGGTCCAGGTGCCGGTGGAGGACTCGGCGGCCACGGCGGCGGCGGCTTCTTCCCGGTCCACGCCGGGCTGGGGGGTGATCTTGAAACAGGCCAGGATGTCGGTGTCCAGCGGGGTGTAGTCGGGCATCCAGTAGGTCTGGCGATACTCCTTCACGCCAGCGCTGTAGGTTTTCACTGCCATGTGTTCACTCCTTCATGAGGATGGTGGTTGAACCCCTCGACGGGATAGGTCGATTTCGAGGTGCGCGGATGATGCGCAAACAAATCCATTTATAACAGTCACGATTTTCTATTGTTGTGATAGATTAAAATCTATTCGTCCCGCCGACCTGCCGATCCGGCACTCCGATTTCGACTCAGCATAGACCATGCGTCACACCACGTTTCGCCAGTTGGAGATCTTCGAGGCGATCGCGCGGCTGGGCAGTTTCACCCGCGCGGCCGAGGAACTGCACCTGACCCAGCCCACCGTCTCCATGCAGATGAAAAAGCTCGCCGACGCGGTCAACGCACCGCTTTGCGAGCAGGTGGGCAAGAAGATCTATCTGACCGAGGCGGGACGCGCGCTCGCCCAGGCGGCGCGCGAGGTGTTCGGCATCCTCGACCGCTTCGAGATGTCGTTGGCCGAGCATCAGGGGCTGAAGAGAGGGCGCCTGCGGCTCATGGTCATCACCACCGCCTCCTACTTCGCGCCACGGCTGCTGGGCGAATTCGCCCGGCTGCACCCGGGCATCGAGGTGGCCCTGTCGGTCACCAACCGGGAACGCGTGCTGGCCAGCATAGGTGAGAACCTGGAGGACCTCTATTTCCTCGGCCAGCCGCCGGAAAACCTCGACGTGGTGGCCCAGCCCTTCATGGAGAATCCGCTGGTAGTGGTGGCCCCCCCCGACCACCCCCTTGCCGGCAAACGGCGTATCCCCCTGGAGTGTCTGGCGGAGGAACCCTGGCTCATGCGCGAACCCGGCTCCGGCACCCGCAAGGCGCTGGAACGGAAATTCGCCGAGCATGGCCTGGAACCGGACATCCGCATGGAATTGGGTGCCAACGAGGCGATCAAGCAGGCCATCCTGGCCGGCCTGGGCATCTCGGTGCTGTCGCGCCACTCGCTCGCCCTGCACGCCCCGGGCCAGTTCGCCATCCTCGACGTCGAAGGCTTTCCCATCCGCCGCCAGTGGTACGCCGTCTACCCCGCCGGCCGGCAGCTCTCGGCGGTGACCCGCACCTTCCTCGACTTCCTGCTGAGCTACGGCAAGACCTACGATGCCGGGACGCTCGCCGCCCCGGCCTCCGACGCCCGGTCCGCCCCATGACGCCTGGCCTCGTCGAGGCGGCCGTCGCCGCATTGACCGCGTTGCTGCCCTTGCAGCAACCGGCCGATGCGGAGCTGTCGCGCTTCTTCCACGACCGACCCAGACTGGGCGGCCGTGACCGCGCCTTCATCGCCGAGGCCTGCCATGGCGTGCTGCGCCACCTGCGCAGCCTCGAACACCTGGCCGGGGCACGCGCACCGCGCCCACTCCTGCTCGCCTGGCTCGCCCGGCATGGCGGGCGCAACCTGCGCGAGTTCGAGCCCGTCACCGACGCGGACGAGCGGGCCTGGCTCAAAGGCGTCAAGGCGGCCGACCTCGCCGGGCTAGCGCCGGCGGTGCGTCTGGATCTGCCGGACTGGCTTTACGCGCGCCTGCGCGCGCTGTACGGCGATCGGCTGGAAACCCTGGCCGCCGCCCTCAACCGGCCCGCCCCGCTCGATCTGCGCGTGAACACCCTGCGCGCGCAACGCGAGGCGGTACGCGAGCGGCTGCTGGCGGACGGCATCGTCGCCGACCCCATGCCCTGGTCGCCCTGGGGTCTGCGGCTCAGGGACAAGCCCGCGCTCGGCCACCACCCCCTCTACCGCGAGGGCGTGATCGAGGTGCAGGACGAGGGCAGCCAGCTCCTCGCCCTCCTCACCGAGGCCCGGCGCGGCGAGATGGTGTGCGACTATTGCGCCGGCGCCGGCGGCAAGACCCTGGCCCTGGGCGCCATGATGAAGAACACCGGACGGCTATATGCCTTCGACGTGTCCGACCGGCGTCTGGCCAGGCTGAAGCCGCGGCTCGCCCGCTCGGGGCTGTCCAACGTGCACCCGCTGCGCATCAGCGGCGAGCGCGACGGCCGGATCAAGCGCCTGGCCGGCAAGTTCGACCGCGTGCTGGTGGACGCCCCCTGTTCGGGCCTGGGCACGCTGCGCCGCAACCCGGACCTGAAGTGGCGCCAGACGCCGCAGACGGTGGCCGAGCTCAGCGTCAAGCAGGCCGCCATCCTCGCCGCCGCGGCCGGTCTGGTGAAGCCGGGCGGGCGGCTGGTGTATGCCACCTGCAGCCTGCTGCCGGAGGAGAACGAAGACATCGTGGCGGCCTTCCTGCGCGATCGGGCCGATTACCGCCTGCTGCCCGTGGGGCCCATCCTGGCGGCCCAGCGCATCGACCTGCCCATGGGCGAGGTGCTGCGGCTCGACCCGTCCATGCATGGCACCGACGGTTTCTACGCCGCGGTGCTGGAGAGGATCGCTTCCTGAAAATCGTGCACCCGTGAACGCGACACCGCCTCCAGCCGGCGACGCTTCCCTCGAACGCCACACCCCCATGATGCAGCAGTACCTGCGCATCAAGGCGGACTACCCCGACATGCTACTGTTCTACCGCATGGGGGATTTCTACGAGCTGTTTCACGACGACGCCGAACGGGCGGCGGCGCTGCTCGACATCACGCTCACCACGCGCGGCGTTTCGGCCGGCGAGCCGATCCGCATGGCCGGCGTGCCCGTGCATGCGGTCGAGCAATACCTGGCGCGGCTGGTGAAGCTGGGCGAGTCGGTGGCGATCTGCGAGCAGATCGGCGACCCGAAGACCAGCAAGGGGCCGGTGGAACGCAAGGTGGTGCGCATCGTCACGCCCGGCACCCTGACCGAGGACGCCCTGCTGGAGGACAAGCGTGAGGCCGTGTTGCTGGCGCTCGCGCCGGGCAATGCGGACATCGCGCTCGCCTGGCTCACGCTCGCCAATGGGGATTTCCGCGCCACCGAGGTGGCGCCAGGGCGGCTGGCGGCGGAGCTCGCGCGCCTCGCGCCGGCGGAGATCCTGCTGCCGGAGGACTGGCAGCACCCGGCGCTCGCCGGCGTGCGGGCGGCGCTCACCCGTCGGCCGGCCTGGCAGTTCGACGCCCAGCGCGGCCACAGGCTGCTCACCGAGCACTTCGGCACGCGCGAGCTGACCGCCTTCGGCATCGAGGACCGCCCCCTGGTCCAGGCCGCCACCGGTCTTCTGCTGGATTATGCCCGCCATACCCAGCAATCCGCCCTGCCCCATGTCACCGGCCTCGCACTGGAGCGTGACAGCGCCTATGTCGGCCTGGATGCGGCCGCCCGGCGCACCTTGGAGCTGACCGAAACCCTGCGCGGCGAGGCGGCGCCGACGCTCTTCTCCGAGCTCGACCGCGCGGTCACCGGCATGGGCAGCCGGCTGCTGCGGCACTGGCTGCACCACCCGCTGCGCGACCGCGACACCCTGCGCCGCCGCCTGGCCATGATCGGCGCTTTCCTCGATGCCCCGCGCTGCCGCGCGACGGTGCGCGGGCTCCTGAAAGGCATGGCGGACCTGGAACGCATCACCGCCCGGGTGGCGCTCAAGAACGCGCGGCCGCGCGACCTCTCCGGCCTGCGTGACGCTCTGGCGCGCCTGCCGGCGCTGGCCGCGGCGCTCGCCGACGCCGGTGAGCCGCTCGTCGCCCTGGCCGAGCGTCTGACCGCCCCGGCCGGGGTCGCGGAACACCTGGCGCGCGCCATCCTGCCCGAACCGGCGGTGTTGCTGCGCGACGGCGGCGTGATCAACGATGGTTACGACGCCGAGCTGGACGAGCTCAGACGGCTGCAGGCCCACTGCGGCGACTACCTGATGACGATGGAGGCGCGCGAGCGGGAACGCACCGGCATCAGTAACCTGCGCGTCGAGTACAACAAGGTCTCGGGCTTCTACATCGAGGTCACGCGCGCCCAGTCCGACCGCGTGCCGGCCGATTATCACCGCCGCCAGACGCTCAAGAACGTGGAGCGCTACCTCACGCCGGAACTCAAGGCGTTCGAGGACAAGTACCTGTCCGCCGCGGAGCGCGCCCTGGCGCGGGAGCGGCAGTTGTTCGACGCCCTGCTCGACTTCCTCGCCCCGCACATTCCGCCGCTGCAGGCGCTCGCCGCGGCGGTGGCCGAGCTGGACGTGCTGGCCGGGCAGGCCGAGCTGGCCGACGCGAGGCAGTACGTCGCCCCCGTCTTCAGCGACGACTGGGGCATCGCGATCCGCGCCGGCCGCCACCCGGTGGTGGAGACACGGGTCGAGGCCTTCATCCCCAACGACCTCACGCTCACGCCCACCCGGCGCATGCTCATCATCACCGGCCCCAACATGGGCGGCAAGTCCACCTACATGCGCCAGACGGCGCTCATCGTGCTGATGGCCTGCTGCGGGCTGTACGTGCCGGCGGAGGCGGCGGTGATCGGCCCGATCGACCAGATCTTCACCCGTATCGGCTCCTCCGACGACTTAGCTGGCGGGCGCTCGACCTTCATGGTGGAGATGACCGAGACGGCCGGCATCCTCAATCACGCCACCGAGTCGAGCCTGGTCCTGCTCGACGAGATCGGACGCGGCACCTCCACCTTCGACGGCATCTCCATCGCCTGGGCGACCGCGCGTCATTTGGCGGAGAAGACGCGCTGCCCGACCCTGTTCGCCACGCACTATTTCGAGCTCACCCAGCTCGCGCAGGCGCACCGGACCATTGCCAACGTGCACCTGGACGCGGTGGAGGCGGGCGGCACGCTCACCTTCCTGCACGCGGTGCAGGAGGGCCCCGCCTCGCAGAGCTATGGGCTGCAGGTGGCGCGGCTCGCCGGCGTGCCCGCGACGGTGGTCAACGCCGCACGGCGCAAGCTCATGGAGCTGGAAAACCAGCAGGTCGCCGTCTCCGGCCAGGCCGACCTGTTCGCCGAGCCGCTCCCCGCCGCCGAACACCCCGTGCTGGCGCGGCTGCGCGAGCTCGACCCGGACGCGCTCACGCCGCGGCAGGCGTTGGAGCTGCTCTACGAACTCGAGCGTAGCCTCGGCTGA
>JBBIKZ010000047.1:0-17958 GCA_037445185.1 Hydrogenophilales bacterium
GCCTGTGAAGTGAGCGGTGCAGTAATGCCGCCAGCAGCAGGAACCCACCGAAGCGACTCATGGGCGGCTCAATACCGCCCATGAGCGCCGTAGGAATCTCCAGCCTTTAGGCCGGGGAGGATGTCAAATTTGCCTTGCGTATGTCGGCCTGCACTGAAACAGGCTGCGCCTGTTTTCAAGGGGGCTTGCTCCGCCGCCCTCCCAGCGGGGGTGGTTGCGATAGGGGGGCGCAGCCTGACCCGCGCCTTGGGGGGTATGGAATAATTTGGCCCCGTCACCGTTCCGGGAGAACGAGCCATGCGACACGCCCTCGCGCCCCATCTGGACGAAGCGGCCTACCTGGAGGCCGAGCGCGCGGCCGCGGTCAAGCACGAATACGTCGCCGGCGAGGTGTTCGCCATGGCGGGGGCGAGCAAGACGCACGGCACGCTGGCCCTCAATGCGGCCTTTGCCTTGCGTGCCCACCTGCGCGGCGGGCCCTGCCGCGTGTGGATGGCGGACATGAAGGTGCGGGTGGCGGCGGCCTCGGCCTACTACTACCCGGACGTGGTGGTCAGTTGTGACGCGCGCGACCTCGCGCCGGATGCGCCTCAGGATTATCTGGAGGCGCCGCGGCTCGTCATCGAGGTGCTCTCGCCCGCGATCGAGATGACCGACCGGCGCGAGAAGTGGCTCGCCTACCGGCGGCTGGAGAGCCTCGAGGAGTATGTGCTCGTCGACCAGGCACGCCCCTGGGTGGAGGTCTGCCGGCGGCTGCCCGACGGCTGGGCGCAGGACATCTACAGCGGTGCCGAAGCGGTGACGCTGGAATCGGTGGGACTCGTGCTGCCGATGGCGGCGCTTTATGCCGACAGCGGCGTGGCGGTGAGCGCAGCATGAGCCGGGCACGCGGCCCGTCGCCATGCCCCGGCGGCAGGCCAGCCATGCACTGTAACCGCAGACGTCCACGGGAAATCCCTTGCACCCTATGCTAGCATCATGGTCATGGACATGGTCACTCAAGGAGGCCGTCATGCAAGCCCTGGTCCCCGCCGGCGAATTCAAGGCGCATTGCCTGCAGCTCATGGACAAGGTGGCCACCACCGGACAGGCCATCGTCATCACCAAGCGTGGTAGGCCGGTGGCCAAGCTGGTGCCGGTGGAGGCCGGCGAGCCGGAGTTCGGTTGTATGAAGGCGGCGACCAGGGTGGTGGGCGACATCGTGGCGACCACGGCTGCGCGCTGGGATGCCGAAGCCTGAGCCGCTGCTGCTGGATACGCACGTCTGGATCTGGTTCGCGTCCGGCAACGAACGACAGCTCGAGGCCAGGACGGTGGAGCGGATCCGTGCCGCCGGGCGGGCCGGTCGGCTGTATCTGGCCGCCATCTCGCTTTGGGAGGTGGCCATGCTGGCGGCCAAGGGGCGTGTCGTGCTCGCACCGGATACCGAATCCTGGTTGCTGGAGGCCATACTGCACAGCCGCGTGTCGATGGTCCCCATCGATGCGGCCATCGCTGCGAAAAGCTGCGCGCTGGAGCTAGCGCATGCCGACCCGGCCGACCGAATGATCGTCGCTTCCGCGCTCGATGCCGGCGCCGTGCTGTTGACCGCGGATGAGACGATCTTGCAGGCTGCGAGAAGACTGGGACTGCGCGCTGCAAGGCCTTAGCCTAGACCCAAGATGGCCCGATGGGGGATCGACCCCATGATCCAGGGGGTTGAACTGGAAACACCAAACTCTCTCCCTCTGGGAGAGGGGAGGAAGCTAGCGCTGGCTTTCATGCCCCCCTCACCTCAACCCTCTGCCCCGCGAGCGGGGGGGTATTCAGCGCATCCCTGGAGGCTGGGGATCGGCCTCGAGGCCTACGGGTTGTCGTTGCGGTTGTCGGGTTGAGACCGGACCTACAGCCCGACCCCGGTCCAGGCCGGCTCAGGCGAACAGCCGCACGAGCTCGGCCCCGGGGTCGGCGGCGCGCATGAAGGCCTCGCCGACCAGGAAGGCGTGGACGCCGTGGCGGCGCATCAGGGCGACGTCTTCGGGCGTGAGGATGCCGGATTCGGTGACCACGATGCGCCCGGCAGGGATCAGCGGCAGCAGCTCGAGGCTGGCGTCGAGGCTCACCTCGAAGCTGCGCAGGTTGCGGTTGTTGATGCCGATCAAGGGGGTGTCGAGCGCGAGCGCGGCGGCGAGCTCGCGGGCGTCGTGCACCTCCACCAGCACGGCCATGCCCAGGGCGTGGGCGATGGCCTCCAGCTCGCGCAGGGCGGCGATCCCCCTCCCTTTGTCAGGGGAGGCGTGGGTGGCGGCGACGATGAGCAGGATGGCGTCCGCCCCCATGGCGCGCGCCTCGTAGACCTGGTAGGGGTCGACGATGAAGTCCTTGCGCAGCACCGGAAGTTGACAGGCGTCGCGCGCCTCCTGCAGGAACTCGGGGCCGCCCTGGAAGAAGCGCCGGTCGGTGAGCACCGACAGACAGGCCGCGCCGCCCTGCGCGTAGCTCACGGCGATCTCGGCGGGGCGGAAGTCGGCACGCAGGACGCCCTTGCTGGGGCTGGCGCGCTTGATCTCGGCGATCACCGCCGGCTGGCCGGCGGCGATGCGCGCGCGGACGGCACCCAGGAAGTCGCGCGGCGGCGGCGCCCACTCGGCCGCCTCGCGCAGGGCCTCCAGCGGTTCGGCCTTGCGGGCGGCGGCGACCTCCTCCCGCTTGACGGCCAGGATCTCGTTCAGGATGTCGGACATGTGCAGCGGGGCATCCAGCCAGACCGTGCGTTCACGGGAAGAACGTCTCGAGCACGAGGACGAGCACGCCGGCCAGCAGCAGACCCATCATCCTAAAAACCTCAGTTGAACGTGAGGCTCGCCATGACGGCAGTATAACGTGCGGGCCGCTGCGCTCAAACCTGCTCGAGGCGCACGCGCGCGGCGAGTGCGGTGAGCAGTTCGTAGGAGATCGTGCCGGCGGCCTCGGCCACCCGTTCGACCGGCAGGCCCTGCCCCCACAGGGTGACGGGGCTGCCGATGTGGGCGGCGGGCACGTCGCTCAAGTCCACGGCCAGCATGTCCATGGACACCCGCCCCAGGGTGCGCGTGAGCCGGCCCTCGACCAGGATGGGGGTGCCGGTGGCGGCATGGCGCGGATAGCCGTCGGCATAGCCGCAGGCGACGATGCCCACGCGCATGTCGCGCGGGGCGGTGAAGGCGGGCCCGTAGCCGACGCCTTCGCCCTTGCGCACGGTCTGGATGGCGATCAAGGCGGACTCGAGCGTCATCGCCGGCAGCAGCCCGAGCTCCGGGCCGGTCTGGCCGGGGAAGGGCGAGGCGCCGTAGAGCATGATGCCGGGGCGCACCCAGTCGCCGAGGGTCTCGGGGTAGCGCATGAGCGCCGCCGAGTTGGCGAGGGTGACGGGGAGCGCGAGCCCCTGGGTGGCGGCACGGAAGCAGTCGAGCTGCCCGGCCACGCCAAGCTGCGGCGCGTCGGCGCTGGCGAAGTGGGTCATCAGGGTGATGCCGCCGACCTGCGCCGCCCCGCGCAGCCGTTCGAGCACGGGGCGGAGCCGCGCCGGCGGCAGGCCCAGGCGGTGCATGCCGGTGTCGAGCTTGATGAGCAGGTCGATGCGGTTGTCGAGGCGGACCTTGGTGAGCACCTCGACCTGATCCTCGCGGTGGATGACCGGCCGCAGGCGCAGCCGCGCGATCTCGGGCAGTTCGTCGACGTGGAACCAGCCTTCCAGCAGGACGATGGGGTGGGTGTAGCCCTGCGCGCGCAGGGCGGTCGCCTCGTCCAGGGTGAGCATGGCGAAGCCGTCGGCGGCGCGCAGGGCGTCGGCCACCCACAGCAGGCCATGGCCGTAGCCGTTGGCCTTGATCACCGCCAGGATGCGGGCGCGCCCGGCGTAACGCCTGGCCACGCCCAGGTTGTGGGCGAGGGCGGCGGTGTCGATACGGGCGACGAGGGGGCGGCGGCTCAACATGCGTGCCGGGCTTCAGGATGAGGGCATGGCCGGCGCGTAATTTTCAAACCGGGTGTATTCGCCCAGGAAGGTCATGCGCACCGTGCCAGTGGGGCCGTTGCGCTGCTTGCCGATGATGATCTCGGCGGTGCCCTTGTCCGGGCTGTCGGGGTTGTACACCTCGTCGCGGTAGATGAACAGGATGAGGTCGGCGTCCTGTTCGATGGCGCCCGACTCTCTCAGATCGGACATCACCGGCCGCTTGTTGGGCCGCTGTTCGAGCGAGCGGTTGAGCTGGGACAGCGCGATGACCGGCACGTCGAGCTCCTTGGCCAGACCCTTGAGCGAGCGCGAGATCTCGGAGATCTCGGTGGCGCGGTTCTCCCCCGTGCCGGTGCCGGACATCAGTTGCAGATAGTCGAGCACGATCAGGCCCAGTTGCCCGTGCTTGCACTGACGGGCAAGGCGCCGGGCGCGGGCGCGCACCTCCATGGCGGTAAGTCCGGGCGACTCGTCGATGTAGATGGGGGCCTCGTCCAGCACGCCGATGGCGTGGGTGAGCTTGGGCCATTCGTCGTCGCCGATGCGTCCGGTCCTGAGCTTGTGCTGATCGAGCTTGCCCACCGACCCCAGCATGCGCATGACCAACTGGCTCGCCGCCATCTCCATGCTGAACACCGCCACCGGCAGGCGCGCGTCCAGGGCCACGTTCTCGGCGATGTTGAGGGAGAAGGCGGTCTTGCCCATGGAGGGGCGGCCGGCGACGATGATCAAGTCGCCCGGCTGCAGCCCCGAGGTCTTGGCGTCGAGGTCGGTGAAGCCGGTCGGCACGCCGGTCACATCGCTCGGGTTGTCGCGGTTGTACAGCTCGTCGATGCGGTTGACCACCTGGATGAGCAGCGGCTTGAGTTCCAGAAAGCCCTTGCCGCCGCGCGCGCCGGCCTCCTTGATCTCGAACACGCGCGCCTCGGCCTCGTCGAGGAGCTGCGAGGCCGGCCGTCCGGCGGGGTTGTAGGCCGACTCCGCGATCTCGCCGCCAACCTCGGCGAGTTTGCGCAACACCGCGCGTTCGCGCACGATCTCGGCATAGCGGCGGATGTTCGCCGCCGAGGGGGTGTTGTCGGCCAGGTCGGTGAGATAGGCGAGCCCGCCCACCTCCTCGAGCTGGTTGTGCGAGGCCAGGGCCTCGGCCACGGTGATCACGTCGGCCGGTTTGCCCTCCTCGATCAGCCGGGTGATCTGCCGCCAGATGGCGCGATGGGCGGCGGCGTAGAAGTCGTGCTCATTGATGAGATCCGCCACCCGGTCCCAGGCGCCGTTGCTCAGCAGCAGCCCGCCGAGGACGGACTGCTCGGCCTCCAGGGAATGGGGCGGCAGCTTGATGGCGGCAATCTGCGGGTCGAGGACGGCGGACATGACGGCGGTGGCGGTGGCTGAATCGACTAGGGTAATGAGGGGGTCGGCGAAGGGCAAGGGCCATGATCGCCCCGCCTGCCGGGACCGATGGCCCGGCCCCCGGCGCCGCGGACTGGTAACGAAAACTTCGCAAATCCGTCATGTCCGTGTCGCCGGGGCAGGGCAAGCTGCCCTCTTATGCTGGCTGAGGACCTGGCCTTTAAACAGTTGCCCGTCGAGCGCAGACGCCTGCGCATCGCGGTGGTGACCGAGACCTACCCTCCCGAGATCAACGGGGTGGCGATGACGCTAGGCCGCTGCGTTGCGGCGCTCATGGCGCGCGAGCATCAGGTCCAGTTGATCCGGCCGCGGCAGGGGGCGGACGATGTGCCGGGAGAGGGGGGTAACCTGGAACAGGTCTTGCAGCCCGGGGTGCCCATCCCCCGCTATGCCGGGCTGAAGATGGGGCTGCCGGCCAAGTCAACCCTTAGGCGCATCTGGTCGCTCAAGCGGCCAGACCTGGTGCACGTCGTCACCGAGGGGCCGCTGGGCTGGTCGGCCTTGGCCGCGGCCAAGGCCTTGCGCCTGCCGGTGGCGACCGATTTCCACACCAATTTCCACAGCTACAGCCGGCATTACGGCCTGGGCTGGCTGAAAAAGCCCATCGTCGCCTACCTGCGCAAGTTCCACAACCAGGCGCGGGTGACCATGGTGCCGTCGCTGACCATACGCCGGGACCTGGAGTCGGCCGGGTTCCGCAACCTGGAAGTGGTCGCCCGTGGCGTCGATACCCATCTGTTCGATCCACTCCGGCGCAGCCGGGACCTGCGCGCGTCCTGGGCGGTGGCGGAGGAGGGGCTGGCGGTGTTGTATGTCGGACGCATCGCCCCGGAGAAGAATCTCGCCCTGCTGGTGCGTGCCTTCCGGGCCATGGCCCGGGTGCGACCGGACGCGCGGCTCATCCTCGTCGGCGACGGCCCGGAACTGGCCGCCATGAAGGCGGCCCATCCCGACTTCGTCTGCTGCGGGGCGCGGCGCGGCGAGGACCTCGCGCGCCACTACGCCTCCGCCGATGTCTTCCTCTTTCCCAGCCTGACCGAGACCTTCGGCAACGTGCTGCTCGAGGCCATGGCCAGCGGCCTGCCCTGTGTCGGTTTCGATTATGCCGCCGCCGCCGAGCACGTCAGAGATGGCGTCAACGGGCTGAAGGCGGCGTACGGCAACGAAGGGGAATTTTTGCAGCACTGCCTGCGTCTGACCGAAGAGGCCGAGCTGCGCATGAGACTTGGCAAGGAGGCGCGCGCCACCGCCCTGAGCCTGTCCTGGCAGCACATCTACACCCGGCTGGAAGACCTCTTTCTCGACATCGTGCGGACGCATGAGGCCTATCATGACAAGGCCCTGTTCGGTACACATCTCGGCTAGATGCTGACCCACCACGATCACGGTCTGCGCGCTCTGCTGGCCCGCTTCACGGCCTGGGAGCACCGCCTGGCCCTCCGCTTCAACCGACCCAATCGGCGGCGCGTCCTGTCCGCCTTCTTCGGTGCGGTGAGCCGCTTGGGCGATGGCCCGTTCTGGTATCTGCTGATGGCCGCCCTGCTGATCCTGTACGGCACGGCCGCCCTGGAACCGGTGTCGGTCATGGCCCTCGCCGGCATCGTCGGCACCCTGGTCTACAAGGGCATCAAGGCCGGCACCAGCCGACCGCGCCCCTGCCAGCGTCACCCCGACATCCGCCTGACCACGCTGCCGCTGGACCTGTACAGCTTTCCCTCCGGCCACACCCTGCACGCGGTGAGTCTCACCATCGTGGCGGTGGCCTACTACCCCTGGCTGGCCCCCTGGCTCGTGGGTTTCGCCCTGCTGGTGGCGGCCTCGCGCCTGATCCTGGGGCTGCATTACCTGTCCGACGTGTTGGTGGGCGCCCTGATCGGCGGCGTCATCGCCCTGGCGGGGCTCTATCTCGTAGGAAAGGTTTGACCCGTTGCGCGACAAGCCCCGCCGTTCAAGGCGGGGAAGGATAGCGCGGACGGCGTAGCCGTCCTTGGGTTTTAGCGTATCATTATGTTAAGGGCGGGGCACGCCCGGATCGCCTGTGAAGTGAGCGGTGCAGTAATGCCGCCAGCAGCAGGAACCCACCGAAGCGACTCATGGGCGGCTCAATACCGCCCATGAGCGCCGTAGGAATCTCCAGCCTTTAGGCCGGGGAGGATGTCAATGCGGTTGTCGGCCGGGGGGGCATGAGGTCGGCCTCAGGCCGACGCGGTTGACGATGCGATGGTCGATTGTCCGTCTGATGCCCGACCTGGAGGTCGGCGTGCGGCGGGTCAGGCGGCGGTGCCATCCCAGGCGGCTTCGCGGTCCTCGGGCTGGAACAGGTCGTGCGGCAGCGGCAGCAGGGCGCGCAGCTCTGCCCGCGTGAATGGGCTCAGCCGCGCCTTCTTGGTCACCGGGCAGAGCAGCTCCGCCTCCCAGGCCGGCGCCTCCCGGTTCAAGACGCGATTGAGCTGGGCGAGCCGGCCGGCGGTGGCCTGGATGTAGTCGTCGAAGCGCTGCCTGAGGGTGCGGTCCAGGCGCAGCAGCCGGTGGCAAGCCTGCGGGATGCGGGATCTGCGCAGGGCGCGGTCGGCGCGGGCCAGCAGGCGCACGGCCTTGAGCGCCAGGCTGCCGGAGCAGCCGAAATGGCGGGCGGCCAAGTCGGAGACATGCAGGTCGTTGTCCAGCAGCAGTTCCGCCGGGAGGGCGAAGGCGTGCCGCGCGATGTGGGCGTCCATGGCCCATTCGACGGCCACGTGGGTGAGCCAGGGGACGTCGGCGATGAGCTTCTCGTGCGCCGGCACGAAGTGATTGTGGGCGATCACGTCCACCAGCAGATGACTGGCATAGCCGACGGCGACGGCCTGTTCCGCATCGTCGCGGGCGGTCAGGAGCAGGTCGTGGGCGGTGGGCCAGCGGTGGGAGTGCCGGAAGGCGTCGCTCGCGAGACGCGGCCCCACGAGGGCGAGGTCGGGCAGGCAGGCGCCGGCCATGGCGAGCTGGGGGTGGCGCAGCACCGCCCGGCGCAGGGCGGGGTCCAGCAGGGGGACGGCCCAGATCAGGAGCTGGGCGAAATAGACGTGGGTGTGCAGGCCCCAGGCGAGGGCATCGCCGCTCGTGAGGAGCAGCGGGACCGCATACAGCAGGAGACGGACCGCCTTGGCCATGCGCGCGATGATGGGCCCGAAGCGCGAAGGATTGATTGCAGGCGGATGATCGTTTCGTGACGGCTAGCGAGACAAATCCGTCGTTTGGGGCGAGAATCCGCCAAACGACTCGAGGGATCGTCACAATGCGCGCACTGATCTGCGGCTCCATGGCCTACGACACCATCATGGTGTTCCACGACCGTTTCAAGCACCACATCCTGCCGGAACAAATTCATATCCTGAATGTCTCCTTCCTGGTGCCGGACATGCGGCGGGAGTTCGGCGGCTGCGCCGGCAACATCGCCTACAACCTCAAGCTCTTGGGGGGCGAGCCGCTGATCATGGCGACCGTGGGCGAGGATTTCGCGCCCTACGCCGAGCGCCTACAGATGCTCGACATCGAGGCCACGCACATCCGCGTCATCCCCGACACTTACACGGCCCAGGCCTTCATCACCACCGACCTGGACGACAATCAGATCACCGCCTTCCACCCCGGGGCCATGAACGCCTCCCACGCCAACCGGGTCACAGAGGCATCGGGCATCAGGCTGGGCATCGTGGCGCCGGACGGACGCCAGGGTATGCTGGATCACGCCGCGCAGCTGCATGCGGCGGGCATCCCCTTCATCTTCGATCCGGGCCAGGGGCTGCCCATGTTCAACGGCGAGGAGTTGATGCAGTTCGTGCGCCAGGCGGATTACCTGACCCTCAACGATTACGAGGCCAAGCTCCTGCAGGAGCGCACCGGCGCGGGGCTGGACGAACTCGCGCGCGAGCTGCGGGCGCTCATCGTGACCCTGGGCGCCCAGGGCTCGGAAATCCGCGCCGACGGACAGCGACATCGCATCCCCCCGGCTCGGGCCGAGGCGGTGGTGGACCCGACCGGCTGTGGCGACGCCTATCGGGCCGGGCTCATGCACGGCATCCTGCAGGGCATGGACTGGCCCACCACCGGGCGACTGGCCGGATTGCTCGGCGCCATCAAGATCGCCAGCCGCGGCGGACAGAATCACAGCTTCGACGCGGACGAGATCGCGCACCGTTTCAAGGCGGCATACGGTTATCACCTGCAGTAGGAGGACGGCATGAAGACGACAGGATTGTGGTTGCTGCCCCTGGCCTTGCTCACCGCCGGTTGCGCCAGCGGCCTGGGCAGCGGCGACTACGAACGCCGCGAGGCGCGCCGGGTGTATGAGGTGAGGATGGGGGTGGTGGAGAACGTGCGCAGCGTGCGGCTCGAAGGCACCGAGTCCGGCGTGGGCACGGTGGCCGGCGCGGCGGTCGGCGGCATCGCCGGCAGCGAGATCGGGCGCGGCAAGGGCAGTGCGGTGGGTGCCGTGCTGGGCGCGGCGGTCGGCGGGGTGGCCGGCGCGGCGGCCGAGGAGGCCGTCACCCGCAAGCCGGGGCTCGAGATCACCGTGCGTCTCGATTCCGGCCGCACCATCGCCGTGGTCCAGGAGGACACGGGCGAGCGCTTCGCCGTCGGTGACCGCGTGCGCATCCTGGAATCGGGCGGTCAGGCGCGTGTGACGCACTGATCCGACGCGCAAAGGCCGGCCCGGTGTGTTTCAGGTCATCAAAGCTTCACACGCGTGTCACCTTGGCGTCACCCCGCCCCCGTACCGTAGGCGGTGGACCTGTCATCTGCGAGGGCTAGAGCATGTTGCACGAGGCACTGAACACTGAACGCAAGGCCAGGAACAACTTTAGCGTCGGCCTGGCGCTCCACCAGGATGAGGTGCGCGAGGCACAGCGCCTGCGCTACAAGGTCTTCGCCGAGGAGATGGGGGCGCGGCTGAACGGTCCCGAGCCCGGCGTGGACGCCGACCTGTACGACCCCTACTGCGACCACCTGCTGGTGCGTGACACCGACACCGGCGAGGTGGTGGGGACCTACCGCATCCTCAACCCGGTCAATGCCAAGCGCGTCGGCAGTTACTACAGCGAGCAGGAGTTCGACCTCACCCGGCTGCAGCACATCCGTGCCCGGCTGGTCGAGCTGGGTCGCTCCTGCGTGCATCCGGACTACCGCAGCGGCAGCGTCATCACCCTGCTGTGGGCCGGCCTGGCGGAATACATGCTGAATAACCACTACGAATACCTGGTCGGCTGCGCCAGCATCGGCATGCAGGACGGCGGCCACAACGCCGCGGCGGTGTGGCACGCGGTCAAAACCAAGCATCTCGGTCCGGTGGAGTGGCGGGTCTTCCCGCGCTGCCCGCTGCCGCTGGAGGCCCTGGACAGCGCGCCTGCCGCCGTCCTGCCGCCCCTGATCAAGGGCTATCTGCGCGTGGGCGCCTGGGTCATCGGCGAGCCGGCCTGGGACCCGGATTTCAACACCGCCGACCTGCCCATCCTGCTCGCCATGAAGAACATCAACCGTGCCTACGCCCGGCATTTCCTGAAACAGGACTGATGCGTCTCAAGGCCTACCCGAAGCTGATCTGCCTGGGCCTGACCATCCTCAGCGGGGCCTTGACCATCCTGCTGCTGTTTCCCTTCCTCAATGCCGTCGAGCGCGATCGCCGCGTGGTGGCCTGGGCGCGCAGGCTGCTCGCCTGCGTACGGGTGCGGGTGCGGCTAGCCGGCCGCCCGCCTGCCGTGCGCGGCGAGGGGGCGCTGATCGTCGCCAACCACGTCTCCTGGCTGGACATCCATGTGTTGCACAGCCTGCTCGCCAGCCGTTTCGTGTCCAAGGCCGAGGTGCGCGACTGGCCCCTGATCGGCTGGATGGCCGCCCGCGCCGGCACCGTGTATCTGGAGCGCGGCCGCAAGTCCGACGCGCGCCGGGTGAACGAGGAGATGGCGCGACTGTTGCGCGAGGGGGCCTGCCTTGCCCTGTTCCCGGAGGGCACCACCACCGACGGCACCCGGCTGCTGCCGTTCTACCCCAGCCTGTTGCAGCCGGCGGTGGCGGCGGGCGCACGGGTCTGGCCGGCGGCCATCCGCTACCGGCATACCGACGGCCGCATCAACCTGGCCGCCGCCTACCACGACGACACCAGTCTGTGGCAGTCGCTCAGGCGCATCCTGGCGCAGGACGAGATCCTGGCCGAGGTGACCTTCCTGCCGCCCATCGCCTCAGCAGGCCTGACCCGACGCGAGCTGGCGCAACGCGCCGAGGCCGCTATCCGTGCGCACCTGGCTGCCGACGCGCATGGCAGCCAACCTGAAACACCCGACCATCCTCGAGCCGCAGGGCAGTGAGCCGGCCACCCCAGAGACAGCCGGTGTCGAGCGCCACCACGTCGTCGCGGACATAGAGCCCCAGCGTGGACCAGTGGCCGAAGACCACGCGCACGTCGCGGCTTGATCTGCCGGGCATGTCGTACCAGGGGATCAGCTCAGACGGCGCCTCGGCAGGCGCGCATTTGTGCAGGAACTCCAGACCGCCGTCGGCGTGCAAAAAGCGCATCCGGGTCATGGCGTTGGCGATCATCCGCAGCCGGTCCTGGCCGCGCAAGGCATCGGACCAGTGGCGTGGTTCGTTGCCGTACATGTCGCGCAGGAAGGCGCGGTAGCGCGGGCCGCGCAGGGCGTCTTCCAGCTCGCGCGCCAGGGACTCGGCCTGCTGCGCCGTCCAGGTAGGCATGAGCCCGGCATGCACCATCAGCCAGCCGCCCTCGCGATGCAGCATGGGCCGGCGGCGCAGCCAGTCGAGGATGGCGGCCCGGTCGGGCGCCTCCAGGATCTCGGTCAGGGTGTCTTTGCGGTGCGGCGGCACGAAGCCCTCCGCCACCGCCAGCAGATGCAGATCATGATTGCCCAGGATGGCGACGATGCCGTCGTCGTGCGCCATGCACCAGCGCAGCATGCCGAGCGAGTCCTCGCCGCGGTTGACCAGGTCGCCGGTGAGCCAGAGGCGGTCGCGCCGGGGGTCGTGCGCGATCGCGTCGAGCAGTTCGTGAAAGGCGGTCAGACAGCCCTGCACGTCGCCGATGGCATAGGTGGGCACGATGGGTCTCGCGGGCGGTGTAAAATCGACCCCCATTGTACCGGGTCGCCCAGCACGGCTCGTCAGACTGCATGCCGCCCGACCTCCTCACCGACCTCAACCCCCAGCAACGCGAAGCGGTGAAATACCTGGACGGCCCCCTGCTGGTGCTGGCGGGGGCCGGTTCGGGCAAGACGCGGGTGATCACGCGCAAGCTCGCCTATCTCGTCACCGACTGCGGCTGCAGCGCCAGAAACGTCGCCGCCATCACCTTCACCAACAAGGCGGCGCGCGAGATGCGCGAGCGGGTGGGGGATCTCTTGCCGGGCAAGGCGGCGCACGGGCTCACCGTCTCCACCTTCCATTCACTGGGCCTCAACATCCTGCGCGCGGAGGCCCGCCGCATCGGCTACAAGCCGCGCTTCTCGGTGCTGGACGCGGTGGACGCCCAGGCCCTGCTGGCTGACATCCTCAAGGCGCCGGACAAGACCTCGCTCAGGCGTGCCGCCGCCGTGATCTCCAACTGGAAGAATGCCCTCGTGCCGCCGCAGCAGGCCCTGGAGGCGGCGGCCGACGAGGCCGAGTTGCAGGTCGCACGGGCCTACCGGAGCTATCAGGACACCCTCCGGGCCTACCAGGCCATGGACTTCGACGACCTGATCCGCCTGCCGGTCGAGTTGTTCCGCCAGGATGCCGAGGCCCTGGCCATCTGGCAGGGCCGGTTGAGATACCTGCTGGTGGACGAGTATCAGGACACCAACGGCGCCCAATACGCGCTGATGAAGCTCATCGCCGGGCCTGTCGGCCGGTTCACCGCGGTGGGCGACGACGACCAGGCCATCTACGCCTGGCGCGGTGCGGACGTGGCCAATCTGAAGCGCCTGGGCGAGGACTACCCGCGTCTGAAGACGATCCCGCTCACCCAGAACTACCGGTCCTGTCAGCGCATCCTCAAGGCCGCCAACAGCGTCATCCGCAACAACGCGCGTCTGGCCGAAAAGCAGCTCTGGAGCGAACTCGGCCTGGGCGAGCAGGTGATGATCCTGCCATGCCGCGACGACGCGCACGAGGCGGAGACGGTGGCCACGCGCATCTCCGCGCACAAATTCGAGCGCCGCGGGCGTTACGGCGACTACGCCGTGCTCTACCGCGGCAACCACCAGGCCCGCCCGTTCGAGGAGGCCCTGCGTGCGTTGAAGATCCCCTACGTGCTCTCGGGCGGTCAGTCCTTCTTCGAGCGCGCCGAGATCAAGGACATCACCGCCTACCTGCGCCTGATCGCCAACCAGGACGACGACCCCGCCTTCATCCGCGCCATCACCACGCCCAGACGCGGCATCGGTGCCGCCACCCTGGAGCGGTTGGGCGTCTACGCGGCGCAGCGTCACGTGAGCCTGTTCGCTGCCGTGTACGAGGAGGGGCTGCGCGCGCATCTCGCCCCGAAACAGCTCGCGCCGCTGACCGAGTTCGGCGACTTCATCAACCGCATGGCCTGGCGGGCCGAACGCGAACCGGCCGGCCGGCTGCTCGAGGAGCTGCTCGCCGCCATCCGTTACCAAGCCTGGCTCCATGACAGCGAGGACGACCGCGCGGCCCGCAGCAAGTGGGGCAACGTGCGCGAGTTCGTCGACTGGCTCGCCAGGAAGGGCGAGGAGGACGGCAAGACGCTCATCGAGCTCACCCAGACCGTGGCGCTGATGAACCTGCTCGAAGGCCGCGACGACGAGGCGGTGGACGCGGTCCGGCTGTCGACCCTGCACGCCGCCAAGGGTCTGGAGTTCCCGCACGTCTTTCTAGTAGGGCTGGAGGAGGAGATTCTGCCACACCGTGAGTGCCTGGACGGTGACCGGCTCGAGGAGGAGCGGCGCCTGATGTACGTGGGCATCACGCGGGCGCAAAAGAGTCTCACCCTCACCTGGTGCGCCAAACGACGCAAAGGCGGGGAGACGGTGCGCTGCGAGCCGTCGCGTTTCCTCGCCGAACTGGATGCGGATGCAGTGCGACACGCCGGCCGCGAGGCCGATCCGGCCGCCGGCCGTCAGGCCGGACGCGAACGTCTGGCCAGCCTGAGGGCGATGCTGGGCGGCTGACGGGCCCAAGAGACGCGGCCCTGAAAGGGGCAACTGCGTGACCGCGTTAGGTATCGTCTTGCAGGGCCGGCCGCTTGATCTGCGGCGCCCCGTGCCCCCCCGTGAACCCGAATCGTCGCCCGTCGGGCAGCTTGTCGGTGGGTCGGGCAGTAGGTCAGCCGTGTGTCGGGCTTCGCCCGACGACCGTCAAGCGCAACCACTCCCCCCAGCCACCGGCCTGAAGGCCGTCCCAGACCTGCCTCGTATGGGGTGGTTGGCTCAGCTCGCGTCGGCCGCCTGCCGCGCCGGCTGGCCGCCGGCGATCGCCTTCTTCGCCTCGTCCACCATGTAGTCCACCGCCGCCTTGACGTCCGCGTCGGAGAGCTTGTCGTTGCCGCCGCGCGGCGGGCCGCCGAGGCTGCCCGCGATGGCCGCCTTGTAGAGATACTCCTTGCCCTGCTTGATCAGCGCACCCCAGGCCGCGGTATCGGTCAGTTTCTGCGCCCCGGTCAGGCCGGTGTCGTGGCAGGCGGCGCAATCGCTGGCGTAGACCGCCTTGCCGCGGGCCAGGACCTCGGGCGTGGGTTCGGGCTCCTTCTTCAGCACGGCCTCGAACTTGGCGCCGGCGGCATTGGCCATGTACACCACACCGCGCGCCACCTCCAGGTCGGTCAGATCGGGGTCGCCGCCGCGGGCCGGCATCTTGCCAATGCCGTTGATGGCGTGGGTGAGCAGGGTGTCGTAGCCCTGGGCGATACGCTTGCCCCAGGCGGCGGCGTCCTCGTACTTCGGGGCGCCGAGCGCGCCGGCGGCATGGCAGGAGCCGCACACCTCGTTGTAGACCTGCTCGCCGCTGCGCTCCACTTTGGGGGCGTTGGGATCGATGACCATGGCCACGCCGAAGGGCTGGATACGTTCGCGCACCGCCCTGTCCTCGGCCTCGCTGGAACCGGCCGACACCAGGTTGCCCTGGATGCCCATGATGTAGACGATGATCAGGATGATGGCGATCAGCGGTGCGAACAGCCCGCCCACCAGTGCCAGCAGGAACTCCTGCGGCGTCGTCTTCTTCATCTCGAGGTGCTCGGCCATGGTCTGATCCTATTCGGAGTCGCAAATCCGGTAATTATAGGGACTGAGTCAGCCGACCGGAAGCGTGCTGTGCTATGCTAGCGGTCTTCCCGCCCGTAGCTCAGTTGGATAGAGTACTGCCCTCCGAAGGCAGGGGTCGTGCGTTCGAATCGCGCCGGGCGGGCCAGTTTTCCACCCTCCTGCCATTGCAGACCGACTGGCGTCCTTGTGCAGGAAGTGCATGGTCGGCCAGGCACGGTAGCCTCCCATACAACCCCACCGCCGCGCTGGATGGCGGGCTTGGAGGTTTGATTACGCCAACGTTCGGCCAAACGAGCTGCGGGGGCGGATGTGATCGAAACGCAGCTCGCCACAGCCCGCCATCACCTCCGGGGCAAGGCGCGGCAGGTCGTGGCGCACGGGGCCGGGCTCCTCGCCCCAGGGCTGACGGTGGGCCAGTAGGGCCCGCCGGTCCATGAGGAAGGAGGCCGCGTCCGGGAAGTGCGCACGCAACGGGTCGAGGATGGCGAAGCCGTGGGTGTAGCGATCACCCCAGTAGAAGATCGGGCAGCGCAGCCTGGCGGCGCGCGCCAGCGTCTCCCACCCATAGACCACGCCGAAGAGGTCGCCGGCGTCTTCTGCCTGCGGAAAGGCGAGGAGTTGGTCCTGCTCCCGGTGATGAACACCCGCTCGAGGGGTAGCCTCAGGGCCGCGAAGCTCTCGGCATTCAGCATGATGTCGGGCAGCGCGCCGGCATTGCGGACTTCCGCATCCCCGACCTGCGCCACACCTGCGCCGCCTGGCTGGTGACGGCGGGCATCCCCCTCATGGGGGCCCGGGACCTGCTGGGCCCCAGCACGGTCGTGATGACCGGACGCCATGCCCATCTGGTGCCGGAAAACGTCAGGAAAGCGATGAGAAGAAAAGCGAGGGTTTGTCACGATCCGGTCACGCTGGTGAGCCGGAAGCCGTGATGCAGTCTCTATGATTTGGTCTGATTGGTGGTGCTGAAGCGACGCCACGCGGCCTATCACGGCTGCAATGAGTTCCGATGAGCACCGTTCGGCGATAATTATGCACTTGATGATGTAGACCTCCTAGCGATGGACAGACATAAAATCGCAGCCTTTCGGTCGTCCGCCTTGGATGAGGAGCCTTCGGTGACTCAGCCCCAGCGCGTCGAGACCTCGAGCCATGCCCAGCGCGAGCGGCTGGCCTACATCGACTTCCGGCTCTACTTTTTTGGTGAGATCGGTCGCCCAGACCTGATCGATCGCTTCGGTGTGGCTCCGGCAGGGGCGACACGCGACCTGGCGCTGTACCGGGAAATCGCGCCGCAGAACATCACCTTTGACGGTCGCAACAAGATCTACCGCATCGGGCAGGCATTCACCCCGCTGTTCGAGCACGCTCCACAGCGCGTGCTGTCGGCGCTGGCGCAGGGCTTCGGCGATGGCGTGAATGACCCCTCTGCAAAACCCCTGCAGCCACTGCTGCCGTGCGAGTCGCCCACGGCCCTGAGCAACCCCAGGATGGATGTCTTGGCCCCGGTCTGCCGGGCGATCCACGCCAAGCGCCCCCTCGCCATCCGCTACCACTCGATGAGCAGTGGCGAATCGGAACGGGTCATCGCGCCCTTCGCCCTGGTGGACACCGGCCTGCGCTGGCACGTCCGGGCCTTTGATCGAAAGAGCGGGGCGTTTCGAGATTTCGTCGTCACCCGCATCGAAGCGCCGACCCTGCTCGATGAGGAACCCCAAGCCCACGAGCGCCCGGACAACGACATCCAGTGGACGCGCATCGTCGAGTTGGAATTGGTGCCGCACCCGCGCCTTGAACGCCCGGAAATCATCAAGATGGACTACGGGATGACCGACGGCTCGATTCGGATGCGTGTGCGCGCCGCCGTCGCGGGCTATATGCTGCTGCGCTGGAGCGTGGACTGCTCGCCCGACCACCGTCTCAAGGAAGCGCAGTACCGCCTAGGCTTAAGCGATCCGCTGGCGCTGTACGGCGTTGAGAACGCAAAGCTCGCGCCGGGGTATCAAGCCCCGGCAGCAAAGACATTACGCAAAGGATAAGAACACGATGGCACAGAGCGACACCGCCAAAAACGGCAACGGAGGCAACCTTGGCTTCGAGGCTGACCTCTTCAAAGCCGCCGACAAGCTGCGCGGCAACATGGAACCCAGCGACTACAAGCACGTCGCGCTGGGCCTCATCTTCCTTAAGTACATCTCCGACGCCTTCGAGGCCAAGCACCAGGCGCTGCTGGCCGGAGACCCCATCGCCGCCGAGGACAAGGACGAATACCTCGCCGACAACGTGTTCTGGGTGCCCAAGGAGGCGCGCTGGTCCCACCTG
>JBBIKZ010000048.1:0-17894 GCA_037445185.1 Hydrogenophilales bacterium
GTCGGAGCTCGCCACCCGCACGCACCTGTCCGAGACGGAGCTCAAGCTCACCAAGGAAATCGAACAAGTGCGTCTGGAAATCGAACAGGTGCGCAGTGAGCTCAAGGAGACCGAGCTCAAGCTCACCCGCGAGATCGAACAGGTGCGCAGTGAGCTCAAGGAGACCGAGCTCAAGCTCACCAAGGAAATCGAACAGGTGCGCAGTGAGCTCAAGGAGACCGAGCTCAAGCTCACCAAGGAAATCGAACAGGTGCGCAATGAGCTCAAGGAGACCGAGCTCAAGCTCACCCGCGAGATCGAGCAGGTGCGTCTGGAGGTGGCCCGCGTGCGTGCCGATCTCAGCCGCGACATCGAGCGGGCGCGCGGCAACCTCCTGGTCTGGAGCTTCGGCTTCTGGGTCACGCAGCTCGCCGTGTTGCTCACCCTGCTGTGGCGCATCTGGCCCATGGCCTTGCCCTGATCGCCGGTCGTCGCAGCGGGTGCGTGATACGCCGCTCACCTCTGCGCAACACGCCCCATCCCGCCCCTACCAGGCAGGCCCCTTACGCCTTTTCCACTTTGTCTGCCGTCAGTACGACATCGGCAAGGGACGTATACTGCAATTGCTGGCCGGGCCGCAGCCAGGTTGATGATCCCGCATGCGTGTGGCTTTCGCACGCCGTGTTGTCAACGGCGGCCCGTCGTCGCAGGTCTCCCGCCCTGTCGCTGCGGACGCCCGTCTAGGGCGCCCCTTGCGCGCGCTCGAGCAGTGACCGGAGGTACTTCGCCGGGATGGCGTAGGTGATGCCGCTGGGGTCCTTGATGGCGTTTTCCTTGGCGCCCTTGACGAAGACTGAATTGATGATGCCCAGGACCTCGCCGCTGTCGGGGTCGTAAAGGGGGCTGCCGCTGTTGCCGGGATAGGCGATGGCGTCGAGCTGGAAGATGAGGAATCCGTCGTCCGCCCGCCGGATGAGCCGGGGTGTCAGGCGGCTGGCGGTGCCGGGCGGGGTGTAGATCGGTGCGATGGCGGCCAGTCCGGCCCGATGGGTGGCCGGGTTCAGGCCCAGGATGGCGCCGAGGGGGTAGCCCGTGAAATAGAGCGTCTGACCTTCGCGCACCTGCTCCGAGTCGCCCAGCTTCAGTGCGGGCAGAGGCTTGCCTTTGATGTGCAGCAGCGTGAGATCGCGCTCGCTGTCGGTGAACAAGGTCTCTGCCGCCCGCACCTCGACCTGACTGCCGCGCCGGATCAGCACCGCCAGGGTCTCGTTGCGCGCTACGTCGAGGTCCTTGGGCGGGACGTGGGCGTTGGTGGCGATGGTGAGACCGTCGCCGACCACGAAGCCGGTCCCCACGAGCTTGACACGGGGGGTGCGCGTGGGCTGGTGGGTGCCGATGCCCACCACGGAGGGTTTGACGCGCGGCAGGGTGTCGACGATGCCGGCGGCGGGGGCGAGACCGATGCGCAGGCCGAGGGCCAGCCACAAGGTGAGCAGGCAGATGCGCAGCACGGGGTTCATGCCGCCATCTTGCCATGACCGGCCGGCGCGGGTGTGGGTGGACTGAGGCCAGAACCCAAGGGCGCGCCTTGCACCGTCACCATCGTGCAGGTGGCCGCGCCGGCAGGCCGACTGTCCGACCCAGCCGGTGTGCGTTTGCCTGAACATGGCCTTGGCTTTCAAGAGAATGCAACGGGGCACCGATATAGGCCCTGCCAGCGCAGCAAGCCATGGAGCCAAGCGCTAAAATATCCACTCTTCACTCAAAGGGGAAGCCATGACCACCATCGCTGTTGTTGGCCTGGGCTACGTGGGCCTGCCACTTGCCGTGGAATTCGGTAAGAAATACGACACCCTCGGCTACGACCTGTCAGAGACCAAGATCGCAAACTACAAGAATTACTGCGACCCCACCGGCGAGGTCTCCACCGAGGACCTGAAGGCCGCCACGCGCCTGACGGTGAGCACCGATCCGACCATCCTCAGCCGCGCCGATTTCATCGTGGTGGCCGTGCCCACGCCGGTGGATGCGGCGCACCTCCCCGACTTCTCGCCCCTTATCGGGGCCTCCACCACGGTGGGCAAGCACATGAAGAAGGGCGCCATCGTGGTGTACGAGTCCACGGTCTATCCCGGTGCCACCGAGGAGGTGTGCATCCCCCTGCTGGAGCAGCACTCCGGTCTCAAGTGGAAGCAGGATTTCCACGTCGGCTACTCTCCCGAGCGGGTCAACCCGGGCGACAAGGAGCGCACCATCACCAAGATCGTCAAGGTGGTCTCCGGCGACGACGGCCCCACCCTGGACAAGGTGGCCGAGATCTACGCCTCCGTCATTGCCGCCGGCGTGCACCGCGCCAGCTCCATCAAGGTGGCCGAGGCGGCCAAGGTGATCGAGAACACCCAGCGCGACTTGAACATCGCGCTCATGAACGAGCTGGCCCTGATCTTCGACAAGATCGGCATCGACACCCTGGAGGTGCTGGAGGCCGCCGGCACCAAGTGGAACTTCCTGCCCTTCCGGCCCGGCCTGGTGGGCGGCCACTGCATCGGCGTGGACCCCTACTACCTCACGCACAAGGCAGAGATGCTGGGCTATCACCCGCAGGTCATCCTGGCCGGGCGGCGCATCAACGACGGCATGGCGGCCTGGGTCGCGCAACAGACGGTCAAGAAGATGATCAACAACGGCAGTGCGGTGAAGGGGGCCAAGGTGATCGTGCTCGGCCTCACCTTCAAGGAAAACTGCCCGGATCTGAGGAACTCCAAGGTGGCCGACCTGGTGCGCGAGCTGCAGTCCTTCGGCTGCGACGTGGCGGTGCACGACCCCATCGCCGAGCCGGCCGAGGCGGTGCACGAGTACGGCATCCGGCTCGTCCCTTGGCACGAGCTGCCCACTGATGCCGACGCCATCGTCGCCGCGGTGTCGCACCGGCAATATCTCGCCATGCCGCTCGCCGACATCCTGGGCAAGCTCAAACCGGGCGGCGCGTTCACCGACGTGAAGTCGGCCTACGACCCGGCGGCCATCCGCGCGGCCGGCTACAAGCTCTGGCGGCTCTAGCCCGATGAGCGTTTACCGGGAACTGCTCGAGCGCCTACCCGACCAACCCCGCACCTGGCTCGTCACCGGGGTGGCCGGCTTCATCGGCTGCAACCTGCTTAAGACCCTGCTCATGCTCGAGCAGCGCGTGGTGGGCCTGGACAACTTCGCTACCGGCCACCGGCGCAATCTGGAGCAGGTCCGCGCGGCGGTCACGCCGGCGCAATGGGCGCGCTTCCGCTTCCTCGAGGGCGACATCCGCCAGCTCGCGGACTGCCGCGCGGCCTGCACGGGAATCGATTACGTATTGCACCAGGCAGCGCTCGGCTCGGTGCCGCGCTCGCTGGAGGACCCCCTCACCACCAACGCCGCCAACATCGACGGCTTCCTCAACATGCTGGTGGCGGCGCGCGACGCCGGGGTCACGCGCTTCGTCTACGCGGCCTCCAGCTCCACCTATGGCGACCACCCGGCCTTGCCCAAGGTGGAGGACCGCATCGGCAGACCGCTGTCGCCATACGCCGTAACCAAGCTGGTGAACGAGCTCTACGCCGAGGTGTTCGCCCGTGCCTATGGCTTCAAGAGCATAGGGCTACGCTACTTCAACATCTTCGGCCCGCACCAGGACCCGGAGGGCGCCTATGCCGCCGTGATCCCAAAATGGGTAGCAGCCATGATCCGCGGCGAGCCGGTGTACATCAACGGCGACGGCGAGACCAGCCGCGACTTCTGCTACATCGCCAACGCCGTGCAGGCCAATCTGCTGGCGGCGACGGTCGAGCGGGCGGGGGCGACCGACCAGGTCTACAACGTGGCGGTGGGCGAGCGCACCACCCTGAACGAGCTGTTCCGTGCCATCCGCGACCTGTTGGCCGATCGCTTCCCGCATCTGCGTGGGCTCGAGCCCATCTACCGCGACTTCCGGCCGGGCGACGTGCGCCACTCCCAGGCGGACATTGCCAAGGCAAGCGAGCTGCTCGGCTATGCGCCCTCGCACCGCATCGCCGAAGGACTGCACGAGGCCATGGACTGGTATGTGGCGGACCTGGCGCCGCGGCGCTGAAGGCCTGCTCCTCGCCCTGCTCCTCGCCCCGCCGGTGCTGGCCGGGCTGCCGGCAGCGGTGGCCCGCGCGCTGGCCGACGCCGGCATCGCTGACACGCACGTCGCCCTCGTCCTGCACCCCCTGGACACGGCGCAGCCGCTGCTCGCGCATGGTGCCGAACGTGCCTTGAATCCGGCCTCGGTGATCAAGCTCCTCACCACCCTGGTCGCACTCGACACGCTGGGGCCGGCCCATACCTTCAAAACCCGTGTCTACGTCGATGGGGAGTTGCAAGGCGACACCCTGCACGGCAACCTGATCCTGAAGGGCGGCGGCGACCCCTCCCTCACCCTGGAGCGCTTCTGGCTGCTGCTGCGCGAGGTGCGTGCGCGCGGCATCCGCCACATCGAGGGCGATGTGTTGATCGATCAGTCCTGCTACGACCTGCCCCCCGCAGACCCCGCCGCCTTCGATCAGGCCCCGTTGCGCCCCTACAACGCCCCGCCGGCGGCGCTGCTGGTGGATTTCAACACCCTGAGCCTGCGCATCGCACCCGAGGGCGGCGGCACGCGTCTGAGCCTCGACCCACCGGGGCTGCCCGTGCGGCCAGCGCTGCGTCTGACCGAGGGCCCCTGCAGCGACTGGAGCGCCGGACTGGAATACGCCCTGGCGTATGGCGGCCTCGAGGTGAAGGGGAGTTATCCGGCGAGCTGCGGCGCGCAAAGCCTGCGGCTGTCTCTGCTGCCACCTGACCAGGCCGTGGCCGCCGCCTTCCTCGCCTTGTGGACCGAGCTGGGCGGCAGTTTGAGCGGCGAGGTCGTCCCCGCCCACCTGCCCGAGTCGGCGCGGCTGCTGCTGGAATTCGACTCCCTGCCTTTGAATCGCATCGTGGCCGACATCAACGAGTACAGCAACAACGTCATGGCCCGCATGCTCTACCTCAACCTTGGGGCGCATCGTTACGGTACCCCCGCCACCCTGGCCAAGGGCGAGGCGGCGATCCGTGCTTGGCTGCAGGCCCAGGGCCTGGAGATGCCGGAGCTGGTGTTGGAAAACGGCGCCGGCCTCTCCCGCGTGGAGCGCATCTCGGCCGCATCGCTGACAGCGCTCCTGCGCCTGGCCGCCCGTCTGCCCTTGCTACACGACTTCGTCGCCTCCCTGCCCAGCCTTGGCCTGGAGGGCACCCTGCGCCGACGTCTGGCGGACAGCCCCATGGCCGGACGGGCGTGGCTCAAGACCGGCAGCCTGAACGGGGCCCGCAACCTGGCCGGCTATCTGATGGACGCGCACGGTCGGCGCCACGTCCTGGTCTTCCTCGTCAACCATCCGCACGCGGCGGCGGCCACCGCGGCCCAGGATGCCGTCCTGGAATGGGCCTACACGGGGTCGGCGGCCCCCGTCACCGAGGCCAGATAGGGGTATTTCACCCGCTACTTATACACAGGCCGGCCGGGGCCAGCCCCTAGCGCGAATCCTCCCCCCCGTCAACCCCAGAAAGGGCTTGTATCCGATTGAAATATATGATCTTTAGGCCTGTCCATTTTTTGTGCTGCGCAGCCTAAACTCCCTGTCGACAAGGATTTATTGCAGTTTCGCGCGGCCTTTTCCACACACTTATCCACAAGTTGCGTGGACAACCGGAAAAAGTTTTATGTACCACATGCAGATAGTACGGGAATGCAGAAAACACTTTAACTTGTCCGGGTCAACTACGACATCCCCGCCCGTCTGCCGGGCCTCGTCCGGGGGCGAGGCCTTGGCCGCTACGCCCGTGCGACGTGCACGCTGACGCAGCCATGCCCATCGCCCAGGTCGCCCTCGACACCCCGCTGCCCCGCACCTTCGATTACCTCGTCCTGCCGGGCTGTCCGCTGGGTACGGGTGACATCGGCCGCCGGGTGCGGGTGTCGTTCGGCCACCGCGAGCGGTGGGGCATCCTGGTCGGCCTGGCGGAGCGCTCCGAGCTCCCCGCCGAGCAGCTCAAGCCGCTGCTCGCCGTCGATCGCACGCTGCCGCCGCTGCCCGGCGCACTGCTGGCGCTCGCCCGCTTCGTCGCGGACTATTACCAGCATCCCTTTGGCGCGAGCCTGCTCGCCCTGCTGCCGCCCGCGCTCAAGCGCCCGGTCCCGCCCCGTCCTGCGCCGCCCGCCGCCTATGCCCTGACTGCGGCGGGCAGGGCGGCCGCGGCCCATCTGCCCGCGCGCGCCACTGCCCAGAGACGGCTCGCCGAGCGACTGTCAGCGGGCCCCGTGGCAGCGGCGGCGCTGACCGGACTGCACACCCAGCTGCGCGCTTGGCTCAAACGCGGCCTGATCACGCCGGTCGATGCCGCCCCGCAGCGGGAACCCGCCGCCGTGGCGGAGGCGCCGCCTATGCTCGGCGGCGGGCAGACCGAGGCGGTAGAGGCCATTCTGGCGCAGCTCGACCGGTTCACCGCCTGGCTGCTCTTCGGCGTGACTGGCAGCGGCAAGACCGAGGTCTATCTGCGCCTCATCGAGGCCGTCCTCGGCCGCGGTCGGCAGGCGCTGGTCCTGGCGCCGGAGATCCACCTCACGCCGCAACTGACGGAACGCTTCCGGCGTCGCTTTCCGCAGGCGCGCCTGGTGAGCCTGCACAGCGGGCTTGCCGACGGCGAACGCAGCGCCAACTGGCTCGCCTGCCTGGAGGGGCGCGCCGACATCGTGCTGGGCACCCGTCTGGCGGTGTTCGCCCCCCTCGAGCGGCTGGGCCTCATCGTCGTGGATGAGGAACACGACCCCTCCTACAAGCAGATGGAGGGCCTGCGCTATTCCGCCCGCGACGTGGCCGTGTGGCGGGCCCGCCAGGCAGGCGTGCCGGTGGTGCTGGGCTCGGCCACCCCGGCCCTGGAGACCTGGCTCAACGCGCAGCAGGGCCGCTACCGGCGCCTTACCCTGCCGGAGCGGGCCGGCGCGGCGGTCCTACCGGAGATCCGGCTAGTGGACACCCGCACCGACCGCCCCCGTCAGGGCCTCACTGCCACCCTGCTCGCCGCCCTGGGGGAAAACCTCCGGCAGGGCGGCCAGAGCCTGGTGTTCATCAACCGGCGCGGCTATGCCCCCACCCTGTACTGCAACGCCTGCGGCTACGTTACCCCCTGTCCCCGCTGTGCCGCCCACCTGGTGCTGCACCGGCAGCGGGGCGGGTTTCGCCTGCAATGCCACCATTGCGGCCTGACCCGCTCGCCGCCGCGGTCCTGCCCGGCCTGTGGCAGTCTGGATCTGCGTGCCTCCGGCCAGGGCACCCAGCGCCTGGAGGAGACCCTGGCCGAGCGCTTTCCCGAGGCCCGCATCCTGCGCGTGGACCGCGACTCGGTGGCGCGCAAGGGCCGTTTCGCCGCCATGCGCGAGGCGGTGCACGAGGGCGAGGTGGACATCCTGGTCGGCACCCAGATCCTGGCCAAGGGTCACGACTTTCCGCGCCTCACCCTGGTGGGGGTGGTGGGGGCGGACGCCGCCCTCCTGTCGGCCGACTATCGCGCCGGCGAGCGCCTGTTCGCCCAGCTCATGCAGGTGGCGGGGCGGGCGGGACGGGGGGATGCGCCGGGCACGGTGCTGGTGCAGACCGCCTACCCCCGCCATCCCCTCTATCAGGCCCTGGTGCAACACGACTACCCCGCCTATGCCGCGCGCGCGCTGGCCGAACGGCGGTCCGCGGAATTCCCGCCCTATGTGCGCCAGGCCATGCTGCGCGCGGATGCCCGCAGCGACGAGCTAGCGCAGGCCTTTCTGGAAGCGGCGCGCAACCGGGCCCTCGAGCTCACGCCGGGCGTCACCGTGTTCGACCCCGCGCCGGCCCTCATCGTGCGGGTGGCCAACCGGGCGCGCTGGCAGCTGCTGGTGCAGTCGCGCTCACGCAGCCGCCTGCAGACCTTCCTGGCGCTGTGGGTGCCCCGCCTGCGCGAATTGCCAGCCGCCGGCGTGAACTGGGTCGTGGACGTCGATCCGCTCGAGTTCTGAGCCGCCACCACGGTCCAGCCTGGTTCGGCCATCGCGCCCCATATCCACGACGATCGAGGCGCAGGGCGCGCGGGCGCACGCCACGCCCGCCCCCTCACTCCCTTATAATCGTGGCATCTGCCCGCCATCCCCCGACATGAACACCCCCTACGTCGAGCCCAAGCAGCATCTGCTGGATCTCTTTCGCCAGGCCCTGGCCCGGGTCGCCCCCACGGCCGAGGCGAGCATCGAACTCAATCGTCCCAAACAGGCCGCGCACGGCGACTGGGCCTGCAACGTGGCCATGCAGCTCGCCCGCGTCCTCAAGCGCAATCCGCGCGAGGTGGCGGCGGAACTCGTGTCGGCGTTGCCCACCTCCGACTGGGTGGAGCGCGTGGAGATCGCCGGACCGGGCTTCATCAACGTCTTCCTCAAACCCGCCGTGTGGCAGCGCCTGCCCGCCCACATCCTGACGCGGGGTGCGGACTATGGCCGCCTTGACCTCGGCCGCGGCGAGCGCGCGCAGGTCGAATACGTCTCCGCCAATCCCACCGGCCCCCTGCACGTGGGCCACGGGCGCGGCGCGGCCTACGGCGCGAGCCTGGCCAACGTGCTGACCTACGCCGGCTATGACGTGGCGCGGGAGTTCTACGTCAACGATGCCGGACGGCAGATGGACATCCTGGCCGTCTCCACCTGGCTGCGTTACCTGGAACTGACCGGCGAACACGTCCCCTTCCCGCCCAATGCCTATCAGGGCGGCTATGTGCGGGCCATGGCCGAGAGCATCTACAGCCTGCACGCCGACCGCTACAAGCGCAGCCGCGCCGAGATCCTGACCGGCGTGCCGCCGGTGCCCAGCGCGGAGGAGTATGACCAGCGGCCCGACGCCCAGGCGGCGGCCGAGACGGCGCTCGACGCCCTCATCGCCGCCGCCAAGCGGCTGTTGGGTCAGGACTACGACTACTTCCACGGCTACGCCTTGGAGGAACAACTGGGCGACTGCCGCAACGATCTCGCTGAGTTCGGCGTCAGCTTCGACCAGTGGTTCTCCGAGCGCACCCTGCATGAGGCCGGCCTCATCGATCGCGCCCTCGAGCGGCTCGCCGCCAGGGGCCATCTGTACGTGCAAGACGGCGCCACCTGGTTCCGCTCCTCCGCCTTCGGCGACGAGAAGGACCGCGTGGTCCGCCGCGAAAACGGCCAATACACCTATTTCGCCGCCGACATCGCCTACCACCTGAACAAGTTCGAGCGCGGCTTCTCCCGCGTCATCGATGTCTGGGGCGCCGACCACCACGGCTACATCCCGCGTGTGAAAGGGGCGCTCAAGGCCCTGGGCCTAGACTCCGACCGCCTCACCGTGGCCCTGGTGCAGTTCGCCGTGCTCTATCGCAACGGCCAGAAGGTCTCCATGTCCACGCGCGCCGGGGAATACGTCACTCTGAGGCAGTTGCGGCAGGAGGTGGGCAACGACGCCTGCCGCTTCTTTTATGTGCTGAGGAAGTCCGACCAGCACCTGGATTTCGATCTCGACCTCGCCAAGCGCCAGAGCACCGACAATCCGGTCTACTACATCCAGTATGCGCATGCCCGCATCTCGAGCGTGCTCGCGGCCTGGGGCGGGCTGGAGGGCGACCTCGTCGAGGCCGATGCCAGCCGGCTCACCCACCCGGACGAGCTTGCGCTGCTCAAACGCCTGGCCGAGTTCCCGGACGTGATTGCCGCCGCCGCCGATGAACTCGCCCCGCACCTGATCGCCTACTACCTCAAGGACCTGGCCGCCGATCTGCACGGACTGTACGTGAGCTGCCAATTCCTGGTCGAGGACGAGGCCCTGCGGCTGGCACGTTTGCAGCTCATCGCCGCCACCCGCCGGGTGCTGCGTACCGGACTCGGCCTCCTGGGCGTGTCGGCGCCCGACAAGATGTAGGCGGCCGGCCGCCGCGGTCCATGAGCAGACGTCAGCGCAACGGGCGACGCGCCGCCCTCGAGCAGGCCCCCCGCGGCCGGGGCGGCGGCCTGTTCATGGGCATCGTCATCGGTCTGGTCACCGGGCTCACCGTCGCGGCCGGCATCGCCTGGTATCTCACCAGCAAACCCAGCCAGTTCAAGACCGCCGACCAGGCCCCCCTCATACCGGCCATCGTGCCTGAAGTCGTGCCTCAGGCTGCGCCCAAGACGGCCCCGGCCAGCGCCGCGCCGACTGCCCCGGCGACAGCGCCCGCCCGGACCGACAAGACGCCCGCCGACGCACCGCCGGCCGTCCCTGCGCCACCACCACCCCGGGCCGAGGCGCCGGCGCCCACCAGCACCGCCCCGGCCAAACCGGTACGCGAGCCGTCCCCGCCGGCTAAGTCGGATTTCACTTTTTTTGATATCCTGCCCGGTGAGCAGGCCGACAAGACACCCATGCAGAAGCCCATACGGGAGGTCTGGTGGCTACAGGTCGCCGCCCTCAAAGAGGCGAAGGACGCCGACCGCCTGAAGGCCCGGCTCGCCCTCCTGGGCCTGCCGGTGCAGACGCAAACAGTGACCAGCGGCGGGGCCACCCTGCATCGGGTGCGCGTGGGCCCGTTCAAGACCGAGGACGAGGCCCTTGGGGCCCTGGACACGCTGTCCGAGAACGATTACGAACCACGATTGTTGAAAGAGCAGTTGGACCGGCACTGAGGAGAACCCATGCACGATCTGCGTCGACTGGCCTGCCTGGCCGCCACCCTTGTCCTGAGCCTCGCCCTGTCCCCGCTGCAAGCCGCCGAATGGGGCAAGGACTATGTCGAACTCTCCCCCGCGCAGGCGGTGGAGGCGCCCCGCGGCAAGGTCGAGGTGATCGAATTCTTCTGGTATCGCTGTCCCCACTGCGCCGAACTGAAGCCCGAGCTGGAGGCCTGGATCAAGCGCCAACCCGCACATGTGCTGATCCGCCGCCAGCCGGCGGTGCTCAACGACGGCTGGCTGCCGCTGACGCGTGCCTTCTACGCCCTGGAGGCCGTCGGTCAGCTCGACAGGCTGCACGCCGCCGTCTTCACGGCCATCCACCGTGACCGCATCGATCTGAACGACCCCAACACCTTCTTCGACTGGGCCGCCGCCCGCGGGGTGGACCGCAACAAGCTGGCCGAGGCCTACCACTCATTCGCCGTCAACGCCAAGGTCGCCCGCGCCAAGCAGCTCACCGCCCGCTACAAGATCACCGGCGTGCCCGCCTTCGTGGTCAACGGCAAGTATCAGACCTCGGCCTATCTCACCGGCGGCCACAAGGCGCTGTTCAAGGTGCTCGACGAACTGATCGCGCAGGAGAAGGGCAAGCGCTGAGCCGGCAACATCCGGCGGCACGACGGTGTGCCTGGATCGGCCGTAGGTCGGACTTCAGTCCGACAGCCGACAATGCCTCACCCAACCCCGTCAGGCCGAAGCCTGACCTACAGCCCGACCAACGCTGCCGCGACACCGGGCGTCACCCTGTCCGGTAGAGCAGCAACCCCTTCAAATACTCCCCCTCCGGATAGTCCAGGCTGACCGGATGATCCGCCGCCTGGCCCATGCGGGTCAGCAGCCTGAATTCGGCGCCGGCATCCCAGGCCGCCCCGGCGACGATCTTCTGGAACAGGTCGGCACCGATGCCGCCGGAACAGGAGAAGGTGGCGAGCAGGCCGCCCGGTTCGAGCAGCTTCATGGCCGTGAGGTTGATGTCCTTGTAGCCGCGCGCGGCCTTGTCTGCCATCTGGTGGGTGGGCGCGAACTTGGGCGGGTCGAGGATGATCAGGCCGAAGCGGCGGCCAGGCAGTGCACGGTGAAGGCGCCGGTGTAGGCGAAGCAGTTGAGCACCTCCCGATCGCGCGCATGGGCCGCCACCCGCTGCCTGTTCTCCCGCTGGTCCAAATAGAAACCGGTCTTGTGCCCGCCGGCCACGTCCACCAGGAAGCGCAGGCCGTATTCGCGGATCGGCAGCGGATCCGGCAGCGTGCCGCGGAGGATGCCCGTGCGCGCCTCCAGGCCTTCGAGCTGTCTCACCTCGGCATCGGAGCGTTCGTACAGCACGGCATCGGGAAAGCGCTCGGCGAGCAGCGCGACGATGACCTCGCGCCAGGCCTCCGCGCCGGCGGTCGTCAGTTGTAGCACCAGCACGCCGGCATAGCGGTCGACGACGACGCCGGGCAGTCCATCCGCCTCGCCATAGACTAGGCGCCGGGCATCGCTGTCGAGGGCGAGCATCCGGCGATAGGCGAGTGCGGCATCGAGGCGGCGACCGATCAGGGTCGCGTCGACCGTCTCATCCTGCCTGAAGGACCACACCCGGGCGGCGATCCGGGACTTCGGGCTGAAGGCGGCCCAGGCCAGGAAGGCACCGTCGGCGCGCCTCACCGCCACCGTCGCCCCGGGCGGGGGATCGCCGCGCACCGTGGCGATGGCACCAGCGTAGATCCAGGGATGTCGCCGCAGCAGGGACTTCTCGCGGCCGGGCTTTAGGATGAGCGTGGCGGGTTGCATGACGTATCGGTGACCTCAGCCGGCAGGCCGGGCCTCTGCCGGACGCCTCGGCCAGACGGATGGGGCAGTGACGACCCTGCCCGACCCAGGGGTCGGATCGGGCGGCAGGGGTTGCGAGCAACCCTCAAGTAAACCAAATTCCAGTCGATAAGGACGACATGTCCGATACCTCATCCATCTCTCCCCTGCCGCAGGAGACGGTCGAGCCGGAAGACGGGCGCGGCCCGCTCAGGCGCATCCGGCGCTCGAGCCTGGTACTTGGCCTTCTGGGACTGCTCCTGCTCATCCTGACCGTCACCGGTGTCGGCTATGGCCAGATGGAATCGGCCGAGTCCCGTCTGCAGGCCATCACTGACCTGCACATGAAGAAACTGGCCTTGACCAAGACCATGCACATGGCGGCGCGCAATCGCACGCTGTTGCTGCACCAGATTATCCAACAACCGGACCCCTTCGAACGTGACGCGATGCGTCTCGCATTCGATCGCCATGGGGCGGAATTCGCACTGGCGCGCGAGCAGCTGATCGCGCTGCCCCTCTCGCCCGGGGAGCGCGCCCTCCTGCAAAGCCTGGGCAAGGCCATCGTGCAGGCCATACCGCTGCAAGGTGAGCTACTGGACTTGGTCCACGCCGAGCGTAGGGATGAGGCCGAGCGCCTGCTGCGCACCCAAGTCGTTCCCGCCCAGGACGACCTGCTGACGAAGCTGTCCGAGCTGGACTACATGAGCGAGCGATCTGCGCGCGCGGCTGCCGCCCGCTACGGTGAGGAGTATCGCCAGACACGTAGGCTGATGCTGACCCTCTACGCCTTCGCGCTCTTGCTCGGTGTGGTGGTCGCGGTGCTGGTCTACCGTCAGACTGTGCAGGCGAGTCGGGTGCAGGAGCATCTCGCCACACACGACGTTCTGACCGGATTGCCCAACCGCATGCTGCTCAGGGACCGCCTAACGCAAGCCATCGCCCATGCCCGGCGCAGGAATGAAAAAGTTGGCGTGTTGTTCATCGACCTCGACAACTTCAAGTTGATCAACGACAGCCTCGGTCATGCCGCGGGTGATGAGCTCATCCGCACGGTGGCCAGTCGCATCCGTGCGCACATCCGCGCCGAGGATACGGTCGCGCGCATGGGCGGCGACGAATTCGTCTTGCTCGTGGTGGGGGCCGGTGGGCCAGAGGGCCCCATGCGCGTTGCGCACACGCTCATCGACGCGCTCAGTGCCACCTACCAGCTCGCCGGGCGTGAGGCGTACGCCGGTTGCAGCATAGGTATCAGCCTCTACCCCGATGACGGCGTATCGGCCGAGACCTTGCTCAAAAACGCCGACGTGGCCATGTACCATGCCAAGGAAGCGGGTCGGGGTCGCTATCAGCTATTCGATCCATCCATGCACGCCGGGGCGCGCCGCAGGCTGGAACTGGAGACGGCCATGCGCAAGAGCCTGGAGCGTGACGAGTTCGTGCTGCATTACCAACCCCAAGTCGATTACGCGAGCGATACGGTTTGCGGTGCCGAGGCCCTCATCCGCTGGCACCACCCGGAGCGCGGTTTGGTACCGCCGTCCGAGTTTCTCGCCTTGGCGGAGAAATCCGACCTCATCTTGCAGATCGGCCAGCGCAGCCTCCATCTGGCTTGTAGCCAGTGCCGGACCTGGGCCGAGCAGGGGCACACGGAGCTCAAGGTGGCGCTCAACCTCTCCGGGCGTGAGTTTTGGCGCGGCGACATCGTCGGGCTGGTGCGCGAGGCCCTGCAGGCGACCGGCCTGCCGGCCCAGTGCTTGCAGATCGAACTCACCGAAGGGATCCTCATGGAGAACGTCGATCTCGCCGTCGAGCGCGTGCGTGCGCTCAAGGCACTGGGGGTGATGATCGCGGTGGACGACTTCGGTACCGGTCATTCCTCCCTGGCGCATCTCAAGCGTTTTCCCATCGACGTGCTGAAGATCGACCGCTATTTCGTCAAGGACATCGAACGAGACGCGACCGACCGCGCCATCGTGCGCGCCATCCTGGCGCTGGCCGACAGTCTGAACCTAGAGGTGGTGGCGGAAGGGGTGGAGAGCGAGTCCCAGATCGTCCTGTTGCGCGAGCTGGGCTGCACCCGCTTCCAAGGGTACGCTATCAGCCGACCGCTGCCAGCCGACCAGCTGCTCGCCTGGCTGCAGGAACGCCGGCCAGCCTGCACCGGCCTCACGCGCGCCGCCTGAGCCGGTCGCTCTACCCGCCTCACCCCGTTCTGGCGCCCGGGGCGAACGGTGTGCGGTCCGCATCTGGGGCGCTCAGCAGGCGGTGAGGCGGGCGTGCTCCAGGATGAACCACTTGTCGCCGATGCGGGGAAAGCTCACGCGGATCTCCGCCTCCGCCCCCTGACCCTGATAACCCGCCACCACCCCCTCGCCGTAGCGGGTGTGCAGGACCCGGCTGCCGATGGCGAAGGGGTAGCGCGCCGCGGTCTGTCCCATTGCCCGAGTGGTCAGTCCGGCGGCGGAGGCTGCGGGTCTGCGCAGGTGCTGGATCAAGCCCGGCGGGATCTCCTCCAGAAAGCGCGAGGGCAGGCCATGGCGGGGCTGGCCGTGCAGCATGCGCATCTGGGCATGGGTGAGGTAGAGCCGCCGGCGCGCGCGCGTGATGGCCACATACATGAGCCGCCGCTCCTCCTCCAGCCCATCGGCATCGGTGAGCGCGTTCTCATGCGGAAACAGCCCTTCCTCCAGGCCGGTGATGAACACGGTGTGGAACTCCAGGCCCTTGGCGGCATGCACGGTCATCAGCTGCACCGCGTCCTGGTGCGCGCCCGCCTCGTGCTCGCCGGCCTCCAGCGCGGCGTGGGCGAGGAAGGCCGCCAGCTCCTGCGTGTCGCTCTCGGCGGCAAAGGCGATGGCGGCATTGGTCAGTTCGCGCAGGTTCTCGATGCGGTCCTCGCCGTCGCGCTCACCCCGGTAATGCTCGATCAGGCCGGAACGCGCCACGGCCACTTCCACCGCCTCCGCCAGCGGCAGACCCGCGACCTTAGCGCGCAAGCCCTCGATCAGCTGCACGAAGCCGGTGAGATTCTTGTTCTTGGCCCCGCCGGCGCAGGCCGCCTGCCACAGGCTCACCTCCTGCTCGCGCGCCGCCGCCACGAGGGCCTCGACGGTGCGCGCGCCGACGCCGCGGGCGGGGAAGTTCACCACGCGTAAAAAGGCGCCGTCGTCCTCCGGGTTGGCCATCAGACGCAGATAGGCCAGCGCATGCTTGATCTCGGCCCGATCGAAGAAGCGCTGGCCGCCCCAGACGCGATAGGGGATGCCGGCGGAGAACAGGGCGTGCTCGATGGCGCGCGACTGGGCGTTCGCGCGGTAGAGCACGGCCAGCTCGCTCCAGTCGCGGCCGTCACGCTTGAGCGCGAGCGCCTGCTCGACCACGAAGCCGGCCTCCCCGGCATCGTCCAGCGCCTCGTAGTGGCGGATGGGCTCCCCCGCCCCCGCCTCGGTCCACAGGTCCTTGCCCAGGCGCTTGCGGTTGTGAGCGATGACCGCATTGGCCGCCTCCAGGATGGTGGACAGCGAACGGTAGTTCTGGGTGAGCTTGAGCGGCGCGGCGAGCCCCATGTCAGCGAGAAACTGGCCCATGTTGCCGACGTTCGCGCCGCGGAAGGCGTAGATCGACTGGTCATCGTCGCCGACGGCGAAAAGCACGCTCTTAGGGCCCGTGAGGAGCTTGAGCCACGTGTACTGCAGCCGGCTGGTGTCCTGGAACTCGTCGACCAGAATGTGGCGAAAGCGCGTCTGGTAGTGCTCCCTGAGCAGGGCGTTGCGCGTGAGCAGCTCGCAGGACCGCAGCAGCAGCTCGGCGAAGTCCGCCACCCCCTCGCGCTGGCACTGGGCGTCGTACTCGGCATAGAGCTCGACCAGGCGGCGGCTGTAGGGGTCGTGGGCCGCCACCTCCGCGGCGCGCAGCCCCGCCTCCTTGTTGGCGTTGATGAAGGCCTGCACGCGGCGCGGCTCGTAGCGCTCGGTATCGACGTCGAGGGCCTTGAGCAGACGCTTGATCGCCGCCAGCTGGTCCTGGCTGTCGAGGATCTGGAATAGCTGCGGCAGGCCCGCCTCCCGATGGTGCAGGCGTAGCAGCCGGTTCGCCAGACCGTGGAAGGTGCCCACCCACATGCCGCGCGTATTGACGGGCAACATGGCGGAGAGTCGGGTGAGCATCTCGCGCGCCGCCTTGTTGGTGAAGGTCACGGCAAGCAGGCCCATGGGCGAGACCTGGCCGGTCGAGATCAGCCAGGCGATGCGGGTGGTGAGCACCCGCGTCTTGCCCGAGCCCGCCCCGGCCAGCACCAAGGCGGAGCCTTGCACGGTGACGGCGGCCCGCTGCTCGGGATTGAGGCCGGAGAGCAGTTCGTGCGCGGTGGAGGAGGAGACGGGGGCCTGCATGGAGCGGGGATTATAGCCGGCGCAGCTGGGCTAGAATCCGGCCATCACCTCCGCATCGAGATCCGACATGAACCAGCAGATCGCCATCCTCTATTTCGGCCACCTGGTGGACTTGCTCGGCCGGGACAGCGAGTACATGTTCCTGCCGCTCACCGTGAAGAACGTGGCGCAACTCATGCAACACCTCACCCGTCGCGGCGACGCCTGGAGCCAGGTCTTCGCCCATCCCAGACCCACCCTGAAGATCACGGTCAACAAGCAGTTCGCCGAGCCCGACACCCCCGTGCAGCCCGGCGACGAGGTCGCCTTCGTCGCGTTCGCCGTGGTCTGAGCCAAAGGAAAAAGGGCTAGCATGGCTGCAAGCCCCGATACGGACAGCGGTTTTGGCGTCCCCTAGGGGATTCGAACCCCTGTTACCGCCGTGAAAGGGCGGTGTCCTAGGCCTCTAGACGAAGGGGACCTAAGAATAAAGCGCGTTGACAACGCGCTTTGTAAATTGGTGGAGGTAAGCGGGATCGAACCGCTGACCTCTTGCATGCCATGCAAGCGCTCTCCCAGCTGAGCTATACCCCCACAAGAGAGAAGTCGATGATACTGAGCTGTCTCATGCTTGTAAAGAGGGGCACTGTAGAGAGCAAATAATCTGTCCGGACTTGTAGCACGAGATTTGTCCGGTTTCATTAGGGAAACGCTGAAAAAATAGGCGAGCGGGATGAAGCGCAAGGCGCCCGGCGCGCAGCGATCGAGACATATCAAGGAGATAGGCGAGGCAGCGAGCACCGCGCAACGCAGCGATTCGCCCGCGCAGCCATTTAACCTAAAAACCTCAGTTGACCGCTCCTTGGCCTTCGCAAAGACGCATGGAACCTGACGTTTGCGCCTCCGAGCACGTTCACCCGGAAGGTGAGGCCGCTACGCGCCCGCTTTCGGGTCTGTGCGCGCGTCTGGCTGCGTTGCTCCTCCTTGCGGGG
>JBBIKZ010000049.1:0-17068 GCA_037445185.1 Hydrogenophilales bacterium
ACAGCCCGGCGTAACCCAGCTTCTTCTCGCCTGCCTCGAAGAGTTCCTTCTGCAACGCCAGCGCCTTGTTGAACACAAAACGGCACGAGCCAGCGAAACGGCGCATCTGCCGCTCCTGCTGGCCGTCTGGGCGTAGCTCGAACTTGAAGGCTTGAAGTCGTTGCATGGATCAATGGTACGCTAAAACCCAAGGACGGCTACGCCGTCCGCGCTATCCTTCCCCGCCCTGAACGGCCGGGTTTGTCGCGCAGCGGGTCAACGGATGAACTCGGCCACGCCGTAGAGGTTGGCCAGACTCATCAAGCTGTCCGGGACGTTGCGATACTCGAGCGCGATGCCCCCGGCCCGGGCACGCCGCCGCCAGGCGAGCATGAGGCTCAGGGCGGAGGAATCGACCTTGCCCGCAGGGGCGAAATCCACCACCCGGACGCCGTTGGCGATCTCTTCGCTGCCCTGCGTCAACAGCCGCGAGGCGTGCTCCAGCGTGAGGTCGTCGTCCAGCAGCAGAACCTGGCCTTCCCTGCGCATGCCTGGTGGCTGTCAGTTGGTCGCGGTCCGGTTGCGGCGTGCCAGCGCGGCGATGAGGCCGTCTATGCCGCCCTTGCGCACTTCCGAATTGAAGGAGTTGCGGTAGACGGTGACCAGGCTCACGTTGTCGACCAGCACGTCGTAGACCTTCCAGCCGTCGGCCTGTTTTTGCATGCGGTAATTGATGCTGATGGGGGGCGCACCGGGTCTGCTCACCTCCGTGCTGACGGTCACGTCCTCGTCGCCGGGGCGCATGCGCAGGGGTTTGAAGTCGATCTTGTAGTCGGCCACGCTGGACAGCGATGCGGCATAGGTGCGCACCAGCAGGGCGCGGAACTCGTCGGTGAGCCGCTGCTGCTGCTCCGGCGTGGCCCGGGCCCAGTGCCTGGCCACCGCCAGCTGAGTCATCTGGCGGAAGTCGAAATGCGGCAGGACCTTGGCCTCCACCAATTCGTAGATGCGCTTGGCATGGCCGGCCCGGATCTCCCGATCCTGCTTGACGATCTCGATGACCTCGTTGGTCGTGTTGCGCGCCAGCACGTCGGGCGCCAGCGCCTGCGCCGCCGCGCTGCCCATGCCGCCCAGGAGGAGACAGCACAGGCCGATACGTAGGGTGTTCCACATGGTTCTTCCAATCATCGGGTTGTCGAGTCCCATCGGACAATCTGGCGTCACTGCGCTCGTTCAGTCAAGGGGACGATCCTTGTTCGCTCCCGCGCTGCCGCCCTCTTCGGCCTTGCTGTAGAGGAACTGGCCGATCAGGTTCTCCAGGACCACGGCCCCTTGGGTGATCCTGAGGGTGTCGCCATTGGACAACATCTTGTCCGCGCCACCAGCCTCCAGGGCGACGTATTGTTCGCCGAGCAGGCCCGAGGTCATGATGGCGGCGCTGGTGTCGGTCGGGAACCGATATTGGTTGCCCAATTGCATGCTGACGATCGCTTCATAGGTGGTGTTGTCGAAGCGGATGTCCACCACCCGCCCGACCACCACGCCGGCGCTCTTCACCGGCGCGCGGATCTTGAGCCCGCCGATGTTTTCGAACGACGCCTGCACGGTATAGGTCTTGGCGGCCTCGAAGGCGCTGAAGCTGCCGACCCGCAGGGCCAGGAACAGGAGCGCACCCAGTCCGGCGGCGACGAACACGCCGACCCAGAGATCCAAGGTCGTTTTTTTCAAGGACATGTCAGCTGGCTCCACGGAACATGAATGAGGTCAGGACGAAGTCCCAGGCCAGGATGGCCAGGCTGGAACTCACCACGGTGCGGGTGGTGGCACGGGACACCCCCTCGGCGGTCGGCGGGGCGTCGTAACCCTCGTACAGGGCGATGACCGTGACGACGACGCCGAAGACCACGCTCTTGATCACGCCATTGAGGATGTCGTCGCGAAAGTCCACCGCGGCCTGCATCTGGGACCAGAAGGCGCCTTCGTCCACCCCGATGAGCACCACCCCGATGAGGTAGCCTCCGAAGATGCCCATGGCGGAAAACAGCGCCGCCAAGAGCGGCATGGAGATCACACCGCCCCAGAAGCGCGGCGCCACCACGCGGGCGATGGGGTCCACCGCCATCATCTCCAGGGCGGAGATCTGCTCCGTCGCCTTCATGAGCCCGATCTCGGCGGTCATGGCCGAGCCGGCGCGACTGGCGAAGAGCAGCGCCGCCACCACCGGCCCCAGTTCACGCACCAGCGACAGGGCCACCAGGATGCCCAGGGCCTCTTCCGAACCGTAGGTCTGCAAGGTCTCGTAGCCCTGCAGGCCCAGCACCATGCCGACGAACAGGCCCGAGACCAGGATGATGATGAGCGACAGCACGCCAGCGGAGAAGATCTCCTTGATCACCAGTTGCGGGCGGCGCAGACAGGTGCCCGAGTAGAGCAGCGTGAGCGCGAAGAAGCGCGTGGCGAGTCCCAGCCGCCAGACGGAATCGATCACCCGCGCGCCCACGCGACGTAGGATGGCGATGCCGCGCTCAAGCATGGCCGAGCCCCAATTCCTCGGCGTAGGCCGGTGCGGGATAGTGGAAGGGCACCGGGCCGTCCTCCTCGCCATGCACGAACTGGTGCACGTAGGGCAGTTCGGAGGCGCGGATGTCCTGCGGGGTGCCCTGGGCCACGATGACGCCCTGGGAGATGAAGTAGACGTAATCGACGATCTTGAGCGACTCCTGCACGTCGTGTGTCACCACCAGCGACGTGAGACCCAGGGTGTCGGTGAGCCGGCGGATGAGGTCGCCGGCCACCCCCAGGGAGATCGGGTCCAGACCGGCGAAGGGTTCGTCGTACATGACCAGCATGGGGTCCAGGGCGATGGCGCGGGCGAGGGCCACCCGGCGCGCCATGCCGCCCGAGAGCTCCGAGGGCATCAGGTCACAGGCGCCGCGCAGCCCGACGGCGTTGAGCTTCATCAGCACCAGATCGCGGATCATCTCCTCCGGCAGATCGGTGTGTTCGCGCAGGGCGAAGGCCACGTTCTCGAACACCGTCATGTCGGTGAACAGGGCGCCGAACTGAAACAGCATGCCCATGCGCCGCCGCAGACGATAGAGCGCCGCGAAATCGAGCTCCCCCACCGACTGGCCGTCCACCATGACCTTGCCGAGCGTGGGTTTGAGTTGTCCGCCGATGAGCCGCATGAGCGTGGTCTTGCCGCAGCCGGAATTGCCCATGATGGCGATGAGCTGCCCCCGCCGGACGGTCATGTCGATGCCTTGCAGCACCATGCGGTCAGCGTAGGCGAAGGAGAGGTCACGGATTTCGACGAGGTTGTCGGACACGAAGAAATGGAGCGTATGCCGCCGGTTTTTTTCGCGACATTCTAGCGGAGCCGCGCTGGCTGGCTCAATCCGCGCCGTTTGAACCCACCGCTGTCCTACCAACCCATCAGCTCGACCAGCGTGCCCACGCGTTGCAGGCTGGCGAGATCGGCATCCTGGCTGATCAGATAGAGGGGTTTGTCGCGTGTCTCGATCTCGCGGGCCAGGGCCTTGAGATCCGTGCCGGCCCCGAACCAGACGAGCCGGTTGTCGTCCCGCACCGTGACCATGCCCAGTCGCTCGCCCAGGATGTCCGCCGCACGACGTGCGGCGGCCGGCGACGGCCCCGACTCGAGCACGAAACGAAAACCGGCTTGGCTGTCCTCGACCCAGTGCATAAGTTGCGCATCGCTGGCCTCCGACCAATGGGCATAGGGCAGGAACACGCACCGGTATTGGGTGCTGTAATAGGCCAGCAGCCAGTCCTCCGGCAGGTCGTCGGGGTAGAACACCGACTGCCAGGACGGGTGTTGCCAGCCCACCGCACCCAGGTAGACGGCCCGGGATTCAATCGGCATCGGCTGTTATAGCGGGAAATCGATGCCAAACGGCAACGCCGGCGATCTTCGGCATACGCAGCGTGGACGATTTCATTGTCCATGAGTTTATGAGAATGTGATAATTTTTAAAACTTCCCGCGGGCGTCGCTCGGTGACATCCCCCTGCTGTGGGATTCATCGAGCAGTCGTCGTCATACATTTACCACCCTTTCCAACCTGAAGGAGCACATCATGAAAATCAAGACCCTGGTCACAGCCCTCGCCCTCGCCACCCTGCCCGTACTGGCCTCCGCCCAGCAGGCCGCCGCCCCGGCCGAGCCGGCCAAGCCCGTGCCGCAGACCCCCGAGGCCTGGCTGCACCGCATGACCGACTTCACCCAGAACATGTCGGCCTTCAAGGACCCCAAGGTGTTCGTGCCCTGGTTCAACGCCGTCACCGAGCCCGGCTTCTACACCACCATGGGTAACCTGATCATGGACCCCGCCGGCTGGTTGCGCATGATGAACAGCATGATCGATCCGGGCGCCTACCGCAACGTGGCCGAATTCGCCGACCCGAATGTCTACATGAAGTGGCTGGCGGCGAGCATGGACCCCAACTTCTACACGGCGCTGCTCACCACCCTGACCGATCCGGGCAAGACGATGCGCTGGGCCATGCTGCCGGTCGATCCCAAACTGTGGGGCATGATGCTGAACACACTCAACCCCGCCATGTACATGAAGTGGATGATGTCGCCGCTCGATCCCAAGGCCATCAACCTGATGGTCGCGCCGATGAACCCCAACTACTACATGGGTTGGCTGGGCGCCGCCATGGATCCCAAGACCTATGGCCCGATGTGGTCGGGTTTCCTCACGCCCGCGGCGACCGCCCTGCCGACGGCGACCAACCCCTGGGGCACGACCGGCTACGGCGCCGCCCCGGCCGCCGGCACCGCCCCCGCCGTGTTCAATCCCTTCGATCCCAATGCCTGGGCCCAGATGTTCCAGATCCCCGGCACGCAGGCGCCGGCGGCCCAACCTGCCCAGAAGTAAACGGTCCCCGCTCCGTCGCGACGGCTGCCTGCGGGCAGCCGTTTTTTTTGCCCCTGCACGCAGAAACCCGCAGTGCCGCCCGCCCATTCTTAAAGATCCGGGCGGAGGATACCGTTAGAGCGGGGGGAAGCGCCTGGACTGAAAAGGGAGATGTCATGACGTCACTGATCGAGCTGTACAAGCAGGTGGAATCCATACTGGAGAAGATGGAAATCCCACCGCGTCCCGGCATCCTGGATCAGATCTTCCTGGAGACCCGCCAGGAGGAGCCCGACTTCCTCAAGCTGGCCACGCTGATCAGCGAGGACATGACCCTGTCCGCGAGCCTGATCAAGACCGTCAACTCGCCTTTCTTCGGGCTGCAGCAGCGCGTCTCTTCGGTCCAGGACGCCCTCATGCTGCTGGGTCTGGAGGTGGCCTCGCGCATGGTGGCGGGCATCCTGCTGCGACACACCTTTCCCCGGCGTCCGGAGCTGGACGAACTGTGGGACGCCTCCCTCAAGGTCGCCCTGCTCGCGCATTGGCTGAGTGTGAGGCTGGGCAGGTCACTCGGCCTGCGCCCGGCCGATGCCTATACCTTCAGCCTGTTCCGCGACTGCGGCATGGCCGTGATGCAGATGCGGCAGCTCGATTATGCGCACACGCTCACGCGCGCGCGGGCCGAGGCCCGGCAGTCTTTCACCGAGGTGGAGCGTTCGGCGCTGGGCATCGATCATGCCAGGGTCGGCTCCAAGCTGGCGTCGGACTGGCGGCTGTCGGAGGAGATGGCCTGGGGCATCCTGTTTCACCACGCCATCGCCGATGCCGACGCGATGACGGAGCAGGCGCCGCCAGCTAGTCTGCGCCTGGTCGCCCTGGCCCAATTCGCCGACAGGCTGCTGCAGGAGAACGCTCACCTGGCCGTCGATCATGAATGGGACAAGCTCGGGGCGCGGTGTCTGGAGATCCTCGGTCTGGACGAGGCGGCTGAGGCCGAGCTGTCGGAGGAGGCGGGACAATTCATCCAGACCCAGTTGCCGAAGATGCTGCTCTGATCGCCCGCCAGGGGCGGGGTCGACAAAGCAGTGCTTCGTCCGGCGCTACCCGGGCGCGTCAGGCCCGCCGCCAGGTCGTGCCCTGGGGGGTGTCCTCGAGCAGGATGCCGGCGGCCTTGAGCTCCTCCCGTATGGCATCGGCGCGTTGGTAGTCCTTCGCGCGGCGTGCCTCCAAACGCTCCCGGATCAGGGCCTCGATACGCGCCTCGGGATAATCCCTGTCGGACGCACTGCCGGTAGCCTGCAGGAACGCATCCGGCGGGCGTTGCTGCAGGCCGAGCACACCGCCCAAGGCCTTCAGCTGCCCGGCGAGCTCGGGAGAGCGCCGCTTGTTCACCTCGCCCGCGAGCTCGAACAGCACGGCCAGGGCCTCGGGCGTGTTGAAGTCGTCGTCCATGGCCGCCTTGAAGCGCGCAGCGTAGGGGTCGGACCAATCGATGGTCCAGTCCGCCACCGACAGTCCGCGCAGGGCCGTGTAGAGCCGCGTCAGGGCACCCTTGGCATCCTCCAGGTGCTGGTCGGAGTAGTTCAGCGGGCTGCGGTAGTGGGCACGCAGGATGAAGAAGCGCACGACCTCGGCGTCGTACTTGGCGAGCACCTCGCGGATGGTGAAGAAGTTGCCCAGGCTCTTGGACATCTTCTCGTCGTCCACGCGCACGAAGCCGTTGTGCAGCCAGTAGTTGACGAACTTGCAGCCGTGCGCGCCCTCGGACTGGGCGATCTCGTTCTCGTGATGGGGGAACTGCAGGTCCTGGCCGCCGCCGTGGATGTCGAAATGGGGGCCCAGCAGGTCGCTGCCCATGGCCGAGCACTCGATGTGCCAGCCCGGACGACCCGGTCCCCACGGCGAGGGCCAGGACGGCTCGCCCGGCTTGGCCGCCTTCCAGAGCACGAAGTCGAGGGGGTCGCGCTTGTGCGGATCCACCTCCACCCGCTCGCCGGCGATCAGCGCGTCGAGGGACTTACCCGAGAGTTGACCGTAGGCCGGGTAGCTGCGCACGGCGTAATAGACGTCCCCGTTGTCGGCCGCATAGGCATGACCGCGGTCGATGAGGGCCTGGATCATGCTGAGCATCTTGCCCACGTATTCCGTGGCACGCGGCTCGCGGTCCGGTGGCAGGACGTTGAGCGCGCGCTCGTCCTCGTGCATGGCGCGGATGAAGCGGTCCGTGAGCGCGGTGTAGGGCTCGCCGTTGTCCTGTGCCCGCTTGATGATTTTGTCGTCGATGTCGGTGATGTTGCGCACGTAGGTGACCCGGTAGCCCGAGGCCCTGAGCCAGCGGGCGATCATGTCGAACACCACCAGCACCCGCGCATGGCCCAGGTGGCAGTAGTCGTAGACGGTCATGCCGCAGACATACATGCGCACCTCGCCCGGATGAATAGGGGTGAAGACCTCCTTTTCACGGGTGAGGGAGTTGTAGACGGTGAGCATGGTCAGCGCGGCGGCACGAAGAGCACGGGGGTGTGCGCCGTGCGCAGGATGCCCTCTGCCACGCTGCCCAGCAGCAGGCGATCCAGACCGCGTCGGCCATGCGTGCCGGCGACGATGAGGTCGGCCTGCCAGGCGGCGGCCGTCTCCGAGACCAAGGCAGCGATGCGGCGCCCCATGGCGTCCAGCAGACGGGTTTCTGCCGCGACACCGGCCTCGCGGCAGGTCGAGAGGGCCTGCTCGAGGAGGCGCTCGCCGGCTTGGCGATAGGCTTCCAGGGGGAGGGCGGGGAGGGTCCAGTCGCCGTTCACCGCCAGGGGCAGGGGCTCCTCGAGCACGTGCAGCAGGAGCAGGCGGCCGCCGTGGCCCCGGGCCAGCCGGATCGCGGCCTCTAGGCCACGCCGCGCCGTCTCGCTGCCGTCCATGGCCACCAGGATGCGTTCGTACATGGCGTCATCTCGGCGTCAAAGGCCGGCCTGCCCTTTCGCCCAGGAGTCCTTCAGGCTCACCGTGCGGTTGAAGACGAGCCGCTCGCCGGGCCGATGGTCGTAGCGGTCGGTGCAGAAATAGCCCAGGCGCTCGAACTGGTAACGGGTCTCCGGCGGGGCGTCGCGCACGCAGGGCTCGACCCAGCCCTGGACGACCTCCAGGGAGTGGTGGTTGAGGAAATCGAGGAAATCGCGATTCTTGTGGCCGTCCGGTTGCGGGTCGGTGAAGAGCCGGTCGTAGAGGCGCACCTCCGCCGGCAGGGCGTGCAGGGCGGAAACCCAGTGGATGACCCCCTTGACCTTGCGCCCCTCCGGGTTCCTGCCCAGGGTGTCGTGGTCGATGCTGCAGCGCAGTTCGACGACCTCGCCCGCGCCGTTGCGGATCACCTCGTCGCAGCGGATGACATAGGAATAGCGCAGACGCACCTCGCCGCCGGGGGTCAGCCGCTGCCAGCCGGGCGGCGGGGTTTCCGCGAAGTCGTCGCGTTCGATCCAGATCTCGCGGTGCAGGGGGACCTCGCGGCTGCCGAACTCGGGGTGGTTGGGGTGGAAACCGGCCTCGCGGCTTTGCGTCACGCCTGCCTGGAAATTGGTCAGCACGACCTTGAGCGGCCGGATCACCGCCATGACCCGTGGCGCCTTCGCCTCCAGGTCCTCGCGGATGCAGCCCTCCAGGACGGCGAGGTCGACGATGTTTTCGGACTTGGAAATGCCGATGCGGCGGGCGAATTCGCGGATGCCTTCGGGCGTGTAGCCGCGGCGGCGCATGCCGTGGATGGTGGGCAGCCTAGGGTCGTCCCAGCCCGACACCCGACCCTCGGCCACCAGCTGGTTGAGCTTGCGCTTGCTGGTGACGGTGTACTGCAACTCCAGGCGCGAGAACTCGATCTGCTGCGGGTGGCAGGCTGTCGTGATGTTGTCCAGCACCCAGTCGTAGAGCGGGCGGTGATCCTCGAACTCGAGGGTGCAGAGGGAATGGGTGATGCCCTCCAGCGCGTCGGAGATGCAATGGGTGTAGTCGTACATGGGGTAGATCACCCAGCTATCGCCGGTGCGGATGTGGTGCGCCCGCTTGATGCGGTAGAGGACAGGGTCGCGCATGTTGATGTTGGGCGAGGTCATGTCGATCTTGGCGCGCAGGGTCCGGCTGCCATCCGGGAACTCGCCGGCACGCATGCGGCGGAAGAGGTCGAGGTTTTCCTCCACCGAGCGGTTGCGCCAGGGGCTGTCGCGGCCCGGTTCGGTGAGCGTGCCGCGATATTCGCGCATCTCCTCCGCGCTCAGGTCGTCCACGTAGGCCAGGCCCTTGCGGATCAGCTCCTCGGCATAATCGTAGAGCTGGGGAAAGTAGTCCGATGCCCAGCGCACCTCGCCCGCCCATTGGAACCCCAGCCAGCGCACGTCTTCCTGGATCGCCTCGGCGTATTCCATCGTCTCCTTCTCGGGATTGGTGTCGTCGAAGCGCAGGTTGCAGCGGCCGCCGTAATCCAGGGCGAGGCCGAAATTCAGGCAGATCGATTTGGCGTGACCGATGTGCAGGTAGCCGTTGGGTTCGGGCGGAAAGCGGGTGACGACCGTCGTGTGCTTGCCGCTGGCCAGGTCGTTCTCGATGATGGTACGGATGAAGTGCTGGAGCGGCGCGTTGTCGCTCATGGGTCTGGACGGGGTCGGGCTGCGGTGGGGGCTGCGGTGAGAGGGGCTGTCTGCTAGAATCGGCGCGGTCACCAACCGTACGACGCGATCAAAGTATAGCACCAATGCCTAGCATCCGTTTCTTGCTGCTCCTACTCGCGCTGCTGCCGGCACCGGTCTTCGCCAACACCGACGGCATGCAGGAGGCGAGCCAGTTGTTCCGCCAGGGTAAACACGTCAACGCCCTCGCCCGGATAGACGCCTATCTGGCCGGCAACCCCAAGGACGCCCAGGGGCGCTTCCTCAAGGGGCTCATCCTCACCGAGCTCGATCGCTACCAGGAGGCGATCAAGGTCTTCTCCGACCTGACCACGGACTATCCGCAGCTGCCCGAGCCCCACAACAACCTGGCCGTGCTCTATGCCGCCCAGGGGCAGTACGAGCGGGCCAAGCAGAGCCTGGAGCAGGCCATACGCACGCACCCCAGCTATGCCACGGCGCACGAGAACCTGGGGGACATCTATGCCAAGATGGCCTCGCTCGCCTACGACAAGGCGTTGCAGCTGGACGAATCCAATGTCTCGGCCCAGACCAAGCTGGCCCTGATCCGAGACCTGTTCAACCCGGCACGCGGTGGCGATGGCGTCAGGGCCGATGCGGGCAGACCCGCCGCAGCCAGGACCCCGGCCAAGGTGGCTGCCAGGACGCCGGCTGCCGCGAAGACCGCCGCCGTGCCGGACAGGGAACCCGCCACGGCCGGCCCGGATGCGGTGGCCTACGCCGCGTCCGGCGGCCAAACCAACACCGAGACGCCCCAGGCGGTCGAGACCGCGATCCGGCCACGACCCGAACCGGCAGCGGCGGGCGGGGCCACGCCTGCATCGCCCGCGTCCGCCACGGCGTCAGCCGAGGCGAGGGCCGCCATCGAGCAGACGGTGCACGGGTGGGCCCAGGCGTGGAGCAGGCAGGATGTGCCTGCCTACCTCGCCTACTATGCCGACAATTTCGTGCCGCCGCGCGGGCAGGACCGCGCCGCTTGGGAGGCGGAGCGCCGGCGGCGCGTCCAGACCCCCAAGCAGATCAAGGTCGAGGTGAGCGACCTCAACATCGAGGTCAAGGGCGACAAGGCCCAGGCCAGATTCCGGCAGCGCTACGAGGCCGACCACCTGAAGGGCACCTACCGCAAGACCCTGGACCTGGAACGGCAGGACGGGCAGTGGCGGATCATCAAGGAGCGCTGAGGGCATGATCGTCAAGCTCTGGCGACTGCTCCTGACCCTGCTCGCCACGCTCGCGCTCGCTTGGCCGTCCCTGGCCGACGATGCCGCCATCCGGCTCGCCGGCGCCGATACGCACAACCTGTTTCCCTCGCCCGACGCCCTCCTGGCCAAGACCCTGCAGGAGATCCGCGCCAGCCGCCTGGATACGGCGCTCAGCAACGTCAACCAGCTCATCTCCATCCGGCCCGATTTCAGGCTGGCCCACCTCATCCGCGGCGACCTCCTCCTCGCCCGAGCGCGTCCCCTGTCCACCATGGGCGAAGCGCCGCGCGCCTCCCAGGCCTCGCTGAGCGATCTGCGCGAGGAGGCGCGGGTGAGGCTGCTGCGCTATCTCGATCAGCCCGAGGCGGGGTTTCTACCCAAACAGGTGCTGCAACTGGCACCCGAGCACAAATACGCCCTGCTGGCGGACGCCGGCCGTGCGCGCCTGTATGTGTTCGAAAACGTCGGCGGCGTGCCCCGTCTGGTGCGCGACTACTACATGACCATCGGCCGCAATGGCACCGACAAGCGGGTCGAAGGCGACAAGAAGACCCCCGTGGGGGTGTACACCATCGCGCAGCATCTGCCGCGTCAGCGACTGACCGATTTCTACGGCACCGGCGCCTATCCGCTCGATTATCCCAACGCGTGGGACAGGCTGCACGGGCGCAGCGGCCACGGCATCTGGATCCACGGCACCCCATCCAACACCTACAGCAGGCCGCCGCGCGCCAGCGACGGTTGCGTGGTCCTCGCCAACCCCGATCTGAGCGACCTCGGCCGGTACATCGAGGTCGGCAGGACGCCGGTCATCATCGCCGACCGCACCGAGTGGGTCGACCCCGTCAGCTGGGAGATGCAGCGCCAGGAGATCCTCACCGTGCTCGAACTCTGGCGCACGGACTGGGAGGCACGGGAGGTGTCGCGTTTCCTGCGCCACTATGCACCCGAGATGCTGGACAAGACCTGGGCGGCGAACAAGCGCCGCAACATCGAGAACAAGGCGTGGATACGCGTCGGGCTGTCCGATGTCAGCGTCTTTCTCTATCCGGACGCCAGGCTCGCGGTGACCACCTTCACCCAGGCCTACAGCAGCGACAGTTTCAGCATCAGCACGCATAAGCGGCTGTACTGGCGCCTGGACGACGGCCAATGGCGTATCGCCCTGGAACAGAGCCTGCCGACCCCCACCCAGCTTGCGGCCCGCGGCCGCTGACCCCAACCGAGGACTCCGCCATGGTCATCCTGCACACCAATTTCGGTCCCATCGGCCTGGAACTGGACGCCGCCAAGGCGCCGGACACCGTCGCCAACTTTCTGCGCTATGCCCTTGATGGCCACTACGACGGGACCATCTTCCACCGCGTGATCGATGGCTTCATGATCCAGGGCGGCGGCTATACCGAGGACATGCAGCAGAAACCGACCCGCGCGCCGATCCAGAACGAGGCCGACAACGGGCTCAAGAACACCGCCTACACCATCGCCATGGCGCGCACCCCCAACCCCCACTCGGCCACCAGCCAGTTCTTCATCAACGTCACCGACAACCCCTTCCTGGACTACACCGAGCCCACCGCGCAGGGCTACGGCTACTGTGTGTTCGGACGGGTGGTCGCCGGTCAGGACACGGTGGATCGGATCAAGAAGGTCAAAACCGGCATGCGCGCCGGCCACCAGGACGTGCCGCTCGAGAACGTGGTCATCGAGCGGGTGGAGGTCCGCTAGGCGCGGCGGTCATCGCATCACGGGGCAACCCATGTCCTCGATCGGGTCCGAAGGCGTCGCCGCCGGGGCGGCAGGCCCCGTCGGGCCGTCCTCCGAGGCGACCCATGCGTCAGTGGGTCCGAGCGGGCGCGTAAGCCTCTTCATCTCCGACCTGCATCTGACCGCCGAACGGCCGGCAGCCAATGCGCGCTTCTTCCGTTTCCTGGCCGAAACCGCCCCCGCCGCCGAGGCGCTCTACATCCTGGGGGATTTCTTCGAGGCCTGGGTGGGGGACGACGCGCTGGATGAGCCCTTTCACGCCCAGGTGGCGGCGGCCCTGCGCGCGCTCGTCGCGCGGGGGGTGCGCCTGTTCGTCATGCACGGCAATCGCGATTTTCTTCTGGGCGAGGCGTTCAGCCGCGCCACCGGGGCGACCCTGCTCGCCGAGCCCCACGTGGTGACCCTGTACGGCCGGCCCACCCTGCTGCTGCACGGCGATGTCCTGTGCACCGACGACCTCGATTATCAGCAATTCCGCCGTCTGGTGCGTGATCCCGGCTGGCAGGCCGGCTTTCTCGCCCGTCCGCTGCCGGAGCGCGTGGCCCTGGCGCGGCAGCTGCGCGAGCGCAGCGAGCAGGTCAAGGCCGACAAACGGCCCGAGATCATGGATGTCAACCTCGATGCCGTGCGGCATGGCTTCCGGCAACACGGGGTGACCCGCATGATCCACGGCCACACCCATCGCCCCGCCCGGCACACGCTCATGGTCGACGATCGGTCCTGCGAGCGCTGGGTGTTACCCGACTGGTACGACACCGGCGGCTATCTGGCCTGCAGTGACGCAGGCTGCAGCCTGATCGATCTCGAATAGCCGGCGTTTGCCGAGACAGAACGATCGTTCTATACTGCTGGCAGGTCGATGCACGTTGCTGCCTGCCATGTCCCAAGACACTGACTATCTCGCCAAACTGCAGGACTATTACGCCCGCCACCGTGTGTTTCCCCCCTATTCCGGCATCGGTGCGTTGCTGGGGCTCAAGTCCAAGTCTTCGGTGGCCGCCCTGCTGGCGCGCCTGCGGCTCGAGGGGTATCTGGAGGCCATGCCGGACCGGCGCCTGAAGCCCGGCGCGCGCTTCTTCGAGCGCGTGCTGGCCGAATCGGTGCGCGCAGGTTTCCCCCAGGCCGCCGACGACTCGATCAGGGACAGTCTGACCGTCGATGAATATCTCATCGAACACCCCTCCCGCACCGTGCTGGTGCGGGTGAAGGGGGATTCCATGCTGGATGCCGGCATCCATCCGGGGGACATCGCCGTGGTGGAGCGCAGCCACGAGGCGCGCGAGGGCGACCTGGTGGTGGCCATCGTCGATGACGAGTTCACGCTGAAGTATCTGGCCAGGGAGCAGGGCGCCTATGTGCTCAAACCCGCCAATCCGGCCTATCCGGTCATCCGGCCCAAGGGGAGTCTGGAGCTCTTCGGCGTGGTGGTGGGCATCATCCGCAAATACGCCACCCGCTCGGGGTCGAAATGAAAAGGGGCCCCGCAGGGCCCCGTAGCACGTGACCGTTACCCGGTCAGGTGAGCATCTCTGCCCAGATGGACTCGGCCCAAGCCCAGTTGAAGACGAAGTTGATTTCGTCGCCCTGGGAGCTGGCGCCGCCGCCGGGTTGCGCGTCCCACTGCTTCTTCTCGGGGTTGTAGCGGAACACGGCGACCACATGGCCGGCCGTGGTCTCCGACACCGCGCTGTAGCAGGTGTTGGCCACCACGGGGGTGGGGTCCGGCTGGCGGCCGTTGAGCAGCTCGACGATGGCGCTGGCGCAGACCTTGGCGTGGTTGGTGGCCATGTGGCCGGACTTGGGATGGTTGGACAGGACCGAATCGCCGATGACATGCACGTTCTTGGCGGCGGTGGACTCGAAGCTGACAAAGTCGACCACGCACCAGACCTTGTTGCTGTCGTTGCGCGCGCCGGCGAGCGCCGTCACCTCACCGGCCCGTTGCACCGGCACGACGTTGAGTACATCCCCTTTGACCTCGTCGAACTCGGTGTAGACGGTCATGGTCTTGTGATCGACCCGCTTCGGCGCGTTGTCGGGCCGATAGTCGATCATACCGTCGTAATAGGTCTTCCATGCCCATTTGAACAAGGCCGACTTGGAGGCCACGTCCTGGTTGCCGTCGAGCAGGATGATCTTGGACTTCGGCTTGTGTTTCTTGAAGTAGCTCGCCACCAAGCAGGCGCGCTCATAGGGGCCGGGCGGGCAGCGATAGGGAGCCATGGGCACGGACATGACGAACACGCCACCGTCCGGCATGGCCTCGAGCTGCTTGCGCAGCAGCGCGGTCTCCGGTCCCGCCTTCCAGGCATGCACGACCTTCTGCGCAGCGTAGGCCTCTTTGTAACCCTCCACGGTGTCGGTGCGCACCTCGACCCCGGGGGCGAGGACGAGACGGTCGTAGGCGATGGTCTGGCCGCCGGCGGTGCGGACCGTGCGCTTGTCGACATCGATGCCGACCACGGTGTCCTTGACCCAGTCGATCCCATACTTGCTGCGCAGGGTATCATAGCCGTGGGTGATGTCGGCCATGGACTTCATGCCCCCCAGCACCCAGTTGGAGATGGGGCAGGAGATGAACTTGTCGTTGGGCTCGATGATGGTGACCTTGATGTTGGGGCCCCACTTGCGGATGTACTTGGCGCAGGTGGCGCCGCCGAAGCCCGCACCCACCACCACCACGTGCGGCGCGCCACCGCCACCCACGCTTGCGCATCCGGGCAGGGCGCCGGCCACGGTGATGGCCGCGCCGGCGGTCAGGAAATCACGACGATTGAAATTCATATGCGTTCTCCTCGATCAGGTGGGTTGTCCGGTCATTTCATGGCGGCGAAATATTCGCCCATCTTCTCGAACTCCTGATCCGTGTAGCCGGTGGCGTGACGGTGCATGACCGAGGCGGGGCGCTGGCCGGACTTGAAGGCCTTCATCTGCGTGACGAAATAGGTCTTGTCGAGGCCGGCGAGCGACGGCATGGCCGACTTGCTCTTGCCGTCCGCACCGTGGCAGGACAGGCAGGTGCTGGCGATGATGCGGGTGTGGGCGTCCGCGGCCAGGACGGCGCCGGCGGCAGCCAGCAGGCCGGCACCGAGCAGGCCCGCGATCAGTTTCTTGTTCATGCACTCCTCCGTGAAAAATACTGGCGGCAAACCGCCTACCCAAGATCAGCCCGACAGGCCGACGCATCAGCATGCTCGGACTCCGCTGCAATGTGCACGATCCAACGCAGGGAGTCAAAAAGCAAACGCTAATATTCATGCGGCTTGCGGGCTAGTTCTTCGCGCCCAGGGCGCGTGCCCGCTCACGTCTTGGCACCAGATCCGCCGCGTCCGCCGACATGTCCCAATGTTCCGGCAGCCAGCCGGCCAGATGGGTGAGGGCGAGGTCGGCCAGGGCGTTGATCCACATCGGCCGTTCGTTGAGGGCCGGGATGTATTGGTACTCGCCGCCGCCGGCGTTGAGGAAGGTCGCCTTGCCCTCCATGGCGATCTCTTCCAGGGTCTCCAGGCAGTCGGACACGAAGCCCGGGCAGATCACGTCCACGCGGCGCGTGCCGGCGCGCCCGAGCGACTGCAGGGTCTCGGCGGTGTAGGGCTGGAGCCACTGCGCCCGCCCGAAGCGGGACTGGAAGGTGACCCGGTATTGTTCTTTGCCCAGGCCGAGGGCTTCGGCCAGCAGTCGGCCGGTCTTCTGGCATTCGCAGTGATAGGGGTCGCCCAGATCGAGCGTGCGGCGGGGCACGCCGTGAAAGCTCATGAGCAGCACGTCCGGGCGGCCGTGTTCGGCCCAGTAGCTCTCGACACTCTGGCGCAGGGCGTCGATGTAGCCTGGGTGGTCGTGGAAATGGCGCACGGTGCGCAACTCGGGCATGTTGCGCGTCTTGAGCAGCACACGCAAGACCGCATCCAGGGCCGAACCCGAGCTGCTGGCGGCATACTGGGGATAGAGCGGCAGGGCCAGCACCCGGTCGCAGCCCTGCTCGCGCAGTCTGGCCAGGCCGGCCGCCACCGAGGGCTGACCGTAGCGCATGGCGTATTCGACCACGAGCGGCACGGGCGTGCGCGCCCGCAGGGCCTCGCGCAGCAGTTCGGCCTGGCGGGCGGTGTGCACCTTGAGCGGCGAGCCCTCCGGCGTCCAGATGGAGGCGTACTTCTCGGCCGATTTGCGCGGCCGGACATTGAGGATGATACCGTTCAAGATCAGCCACCAGAGCGCCATCGGCATCTCCACCACCCGCCGGTCGGACAGGAATTCCCGCAGATAGGGGCGCAGCGCCGCGGCGGTCGGCGCCTCCGGCGTACCGAGGTTGATGAGCAGGATGCCGATGCGTCGCGACTGGTCGTGGCGATAGGGAGGTTCTGACAGGAAGGACATGCGGGGCTGGCGGAGGGTGAAGGGACGACGGCCTGGCTGCTCGCTGCTGGCGGCCGATCCCGGGTCAATGATCCTAAAAACCTCAGTTGAACGCGCCCGAAGGCGGGTTTGTGCGTGTGGGGGGCCCGGCGCGACGACGCCGCGGGGTCGGCGACTGCGTAGCGCGGAGCAGGGGCCCCGCAGGGGATGCGACC
>JBBIKZ010000050.1:0-16936 GCA_037445185.1 Hydrogenophilales bacterium
CCGACATACGCACGGCCTCCAACAACCTCCCTCGACCGTAGTAGTATCAGTCGGCTACCGTGAAAGTCGGCATAAGCCGACTTTTCACAAACCAGGCCGGCCTGACGCCGGCCCTGCGGTGTGCCCCGCTGATCAGTCCTGCGCCACCAGATCCCGATAGGCATGCCAGGTGGCATGACCCAAGACGGGGAAGATGATCGCCAAGGGAATGATCCAGGCGAGGAAGCCAACGAAACCGAGCACCCCGATGAGGAGGGCCCACACTAGCATGGGCAGTGGGTTCTCCCGCACGACCCAAAGGCTGGTCACGACGGCAGTGATGAGGTCGCTCTTGCGGTCCATGAGCATGGGCAGGGAGACCACCGCCAGCGAGAAGGTCAGTGCAGCAACCGCCCCACCGATGAGCATGTAAGGCAGGATGAAGCCCATGTGTTCCGGCGCAAACAACAAGGCGAGGTTGAAGGCGCTGTCAGTCACAATGTCGCCCTTGAGAAAGAGGCCTACGAGGATGGCCGACAACCGCTCCCATCCGCTCAGGATGAACGCCAGCAGCAAGCCGAACAACCCAATGGAGCTGGCGTTTTCACGCACGCCCTGCAAGGGCCGGAACTGACCGGGCTTTTCCGCGCGCCGGGACAGATCGTAGAAGCCGATCGCCAGGAACGGGGCAACCAGCAGGAAACCGCTGCTCAAGGCCATGACCAGGTGGGGTCGCGGCAGGGCATAGTCCAGGATCAGAAGGCCTAGCAAGGTGAAGAGTGCACCCAGGGCAAGGGAGATGGCCCAGTTGTGGCGAAAGTCACGCCAACCGCGAGCGAGCCAGCTAAATGGCGCCGCCACCGTGACCCGTCTCAGGGCAGGCAGTTCGATGTTGCGTGTGTGGGGTTTGATGGTTACGCTACCCATGACATCCTCCTTTCATACTCGGTCATCACACCGGCAATATGGGTGTCCGAACTCTATATAGTAAAAATCTCAACAATTGGAACCACGATTTGCAGCACGGGTTCCATAGCTACATAACCAACCCTATCCGATGAGGAGCGATACCATGTCTAAGCTGCTTACTCTGCGTCGCCTAGGTCAGAGCATCTGGCTGGACAACCTCTCCCGCAATCACCTCCGCGAGGGCATCTTGGCACGCCTGATTGCGGAAGGCGTCAGCGGCATCACCTCTAACCCCACCATCTTCCACAAGGCGGTGAGCGACAGTCCCTATTATCGGGACGATCTGGCCAGGCTTAAGCAGGCCGAGCCGGATCCGGAGCGTCGTTACGAGGCCCTGGTGGTGGAGGACATCCGTGCCGCCTGCGATCTCTTCCGCCCCGTGTACGAGGCGAGCCACGGCGACGACGGTTATGTGAGCCTGGAGGTGTCGCCACGACTGGCCTTTGACACCGCCGGTACGGTGGCCGAGGCAAAACGGCTCGCTGCCTTGGTCGGGCGTGACAACCTGCTGATCAAGGTCCCGGGTACGGCCGAAGGGATCGAGGCCTTCGAACAACTCACCGCCCAGGGCGTGCGGATCAATGTCACGCTCCTCTTCTCTCTGCAGCACGTGGTACGGGTGTTCGAGGCCTACATCCGGGGGGCCAAGGACTGGCTCGCCGCCGGGGGCGACCCCGGCCGGCTGAAGGCGGTGGCGAGCCTGTTCCTGTCCCGCGTCGACACCCTGGCGGACAAGCGTCTGGACGCCCTGGCCACGCCGGAGGCGACGCACATGCGCGGCAAGACGGCGGTGGCCATGGCGAGACTCGCCTATCAACGCTTCAAGGACTTGTTCCACGGTGCGGCATACGCCGAGTTGAAGGCCGCCGGCGTGCGCCCCCAGTATCTGCTGTGGGCGAGCAGCGGCACCAAGAACCCGGCCTACAGCGATCTGCTCTATGTCGAGCCCCTCATGGGCGCGGAGACCATCAACACCCTGCCGGACAAGACCCTCGAGGCCCTGCGCGATCACGGCCGGGTCGCCGCCCGGTTGGAAGAGGGCATCGCCGATGCCGAGGCGCACCTCATTCGGCTCGAACACCTGGGCATCCTGCCCGCCGACCTGGGCGAGGCACTGCAGCGCGAGGGGGTGAGGCTGTTCGCGGAGTCCTACGATCAACTGCTGGCGCTGATGCAGTGAGTGCGACGCGCCGGCGCGGTCAGGCGACATGATGCGGCTGCATGTCATCCTCGACGGCCTGCCGGGGCCCAGCGCTCTGCCCGGGGGGGTGCGCCGCCATGCGCCGTCGCTGGCCAAGCTGCTGGCCTGCGGCCAGGCGTTGCCCGCCGAGACCAGCCTGAGCTCGGCCATCGCCCGGGCATTCGGGCTGGGTGATGGCCTGCCCATCGCGCCGCATACCCTCGCCATGGACGGTCTGAACCCGGATGACGGCCTGTGGCTGCGCGCCGACCCGGTCAGCCTGACTTTCTACCAGGACCAGCTGGTGCTGTTGGGCCCCGATCGGCTGGCGGTGCGGGCGGACGAGGCGCAGGCCCTGATCGCCCACCTCAAGCGGCATTTCGAGGCCGAAGGACTCGCCTTGCATGCGCCGGTCGCGCAGCGGTGGTACCTGCGGCTGGGTGACGGCGCGGCGCTGCCGCACACCGATCCCCTCGACGCGGTGGAGGGCCGCCCCGTGGACCGCCACCTCCCGCGCGGACCTGTCGCAGCCGTCTGGCGCCGCCGCATGAACGAGATCCAGATGCTGCTGCATGACCATCCGGTCAACCGGGCGCGTGAGGCGGCCGGCAAGTGGCCGATCAACAGCGTCTGGTTCTGGGGTGGCGGCCGGCATCTCCCCTTGCCGCCCCCGCCGTTCACGCAGCTGGCGGCAGGGCACAGCCTCGCGCATGCCCTGGCCCAGGCCGCAGGCATGCGCTGGACGGCGCCGGACCGGCTGGATGCGCTGCGGGACGGCGAGGCTGCTATGGTGATATTGGAGCTGCCCGAGGCGGACGATGCCGGGAGCTTGGCGCAAGCCCTGCGCCAATTGGAGGCCGGATGGTTCAGACCGGCGCTCGGTCGTCTGCGCCGCGGCGCCATCAGGTCCCTGCAGCTGGACTGCACCGGTGCCTCGCCCGCAAGCCGGGCGTTGACCCCCCTGTCGGTCTATCGCTTCTGGCAGCGTCCGGATATTTGAGTCATGCCATGTCGAGCAGTGATCGTCTGCCATGAACGACCGCCAAGCCATGCTGCAAGACATCCTCTGGGAGGTGGAGGCGACCCGCCGCTATATCGGCAAGGACGCGCTGGATGAACGGGTCATGCGGGTCATGGCCGAGGTGCCGCGCGAGCGCTTCGTGCCCGAGGACATGCGCGCAATGGCCTTTCGCAACGGCCCCGTGCCCATCGGCCATGGTCAGACCATCTCCCAGCCCTACATCGTGGCGCTGATGACGGATCTGCTCTCACCCCAGGCCGACGACGTCATCCTCGAGGTCGGCACCGGATCCGGTTATCAGGCCGCGGTGCTCTCCCGCCTGGTGCGCAAGGTCTACAGCCTGGAGATCATCGAGGCCCTGGCCAGCGCGGCCAAACGGCGCCTGGCCGAGCTGGGCTACGACAATGTGGAAGTCCACCACCGCGACGGCTATATGGGTCTGCCGGAGCACGCCCCCTATGACGGCATCATCGTCACCGCCGCCCCCTTCATTCCCCCCGCCCTGCTCGACCAACTCAAGCCGGGCGGGCGCCTGGTGATCCCGGTGGGACGGCCGGGGTGGTCACAGGAACTCAAGCTGCTGGAGAAGTGCGCCGACGGACAGGTGCGGGAAAAGTACGTGCTGGCGGTCGCCTTCGTGCCGCTGACCGGCAAGGTGGACGAGGTCTGACACCCCCGCGTCGGGCTGACACCCGCGGTCAGTCGCGGAAGTTGACGAACTGCAGGGGCACCTCGGTGACGGTCTTGCGCGTGAGGGCGATGGCCTCCTGCAGCATGTCCCGCTTGGCGCCCGAGACCCGTACCACCTCGCCCTGGATGCTGGCGGTGACCTTGAGCTTGCTGTCCTTGATGAGCTTGACGATCTTCTTCGCCACCTCGGTCTCGATGCCGTTTCGCACCTTGACCTGGCGCTTCAGCTTGTTGCCGGAGACCTTCTCGCGCTTCTCCGCCACATCCAGCGACCGCACGTCTATGCCCCGCTTGCTGAGTTTGGCGATCAAGACCTCCTTGACCTGATCGAGCTTGAAGTCATCGTCGGCGTACAACGTCAGCACATAATCGGTCTGCTCGATGCGGGCGTCCGAGCCCTTGAAGTCGAAACGGTTGGCGATTTCCTTGTTGGCCTGATCGACCGCATTCTTGAGTTCCTGCTTGTCCACCTCGGACACGATGTCGAACGAAGGCATGGCTTGGGCTCAACCGAAATGGCAGACGTAGTGATAGGGCTCCAGGGCCTCGATGTCGAAACTGGAGTTGGCCGGCACGCTGAACGATTCGCCCGGCCCGTATTCGGTCCACGCCTCCTGCCCCGCCAGCCTGACGCGACAGCGGCCGGCCACGCATTCCATGGTCTCGGGCACGCCGGTCTTGAAGCTCAAGGTCGAAGGCAGGATCACCCCCACCGATTTACGGCTGCCGTCGGGGAAAAGCACGGTATGGGAGACGCACTTGCCATCGAAATAGACGTTGGCCTGCTTGACGACGCTGACATGGTCGAATTGGGACATGGGGCTGGGCTTTGACTGACTCGGCAGAGCTGGGATTGTATCGCGCCCCGTCCGACCCAGGGCAGGCGTGTGCACACCGGCATCGCCGCCGGCGGCGGCCTCAGGTCAGCAGCACGCGCTGGAGGACCAGCTTGCTCACGAAACCGACCATGCCCAGCGCCAGGACGAAGTAGAGCACGGCCGTGCCGTAACGGCCGGCCTTGGAGCGCCAGGCCATGTGGCCGATGATGAACAGCATGAACAGGATCAGGGCGCTCACGCCGATGCTAAGGCCGAGGTCGGCCAGTTCGGCTTCGCTGTATCCGAACAGGGTGGTTTGCGTCAGGTCGGCCTCCTTTTCATGTCACGGCGCGCGCCGATGCGCATGCGCAGGGCATTGAGCCTGATGAAGCCGCTGGCGTCGCGTTGGTCGTAGGCGCCGGCGTCCTCCTCGAAGGTGGCGATGGCTGGGTCGAACAGCGAATCGGTCGCCGAGTCGCGGCCGACGACGCTGACGCTGCCCTTGTAGAGTTTCAGCCGCACCCAGCCGTTGACGTGGGTCTGGGTGTGGTCGATCAGCACCTGCAGCGCCCGGCGCTCCGGGCTCCACCAGTAGCCGTTGTAGATCAGGCTGGCGTAGCGCGGCATGAGGTCGTCCTTCAAGTGCGCCACTTCACGGTCCAGGGTGATGGACTCGATGGCCCGGTGCGCCTTGAGCAGGATGGTGCCGCCCGGGGTTTCGTAGCAGCCGCGCGATTTCATCCCGACATAGCGGTTCTCGACCAGATCCAGCCGGCCGATGCCGTGCCGGCCGCCCAGCGCGTTGAGCTGCGCCAGCAGGGTCGCAGGGCTCATCGCCTGGCCGTTGATGGCCGCCGGGTCACCGTTGCGGAATGCTATTTCCACGTACTCGGGCTCATCCGGCGCACGTTCCGGCGAGACCGTCCAGCGCCACATCTCCTCCTCGGCCTCGGCGGCGGGGTCCTCCAGGTGGCGGCCCTCGTAAGAGATGTGCAGCAGGTTGGCGTCCATGGAATAGGGGCTGCCGCCGGCCTTGTGCTTCATCTCCACCGGGATGCCGTGGCTCTCGGCGTAGGCGAGCAGCTTCTCGCGCGACAGCAGGTCCCACTCGCGCCAGGGGGCGATGATCTTGATGTCCGGCTTCAGGGCATAGGCACCCAGTTCGAAGCGCACCTGGTCATTGCCCTTGCCGGTGGCGCCGTGCGCGATCGCATCCGCGCCAGTCGCGTTGGCGATCTCGATCAAACGCTTGGCGATCAGCGGCCGCGCGATCGAGGTGCCGAGCAGGTACTCCCCCTCGTAGACGGTATTCGCGCGGAACATCGGGAAGACGAGGTCGCGCACGAACTCTTCCTTGAGGTCGTCGATGTAGATGTGCTCCGGTCTGATGCCCAGCTGCAGGGCCTTGGCCCTGGCCGGCTCGAGCTCCTCGCCCTGGCCGATGTCGGCGGTGAAGGTGATCACCTCGCAGCGGTAGTGGTCCTGCAGCCACTTGAGGATCACCGAGGTATCCAGCCCGCCGGAGTAGGCGAGCACGACCTTTTTCACGTCGGACATGTCGTCTCTTTCCTTGTTGTCAGTGCGCGCTGCCGTCCACGGCGATGACGTCCCCAGGGAAGTTGCCTACGCGCAAGACGCGCAGGTCGGTCATCTGCGAGGCATGTTCGATCTCGATGCCCACCACCCGGCCGTCCTCGGCCAGGTTGATCACGACGCCGGGCTGCGCCTCCCAGGCGTGGGAGGGGTTTTCCGGTACGAGTTCGAGATAGAGGGAATCCGTGTCCTTGAAATAGGCGATGTTCATGGCGGGCTGTCGAGGAAGGCAGTCTCGGGACAGTGGAGGTAGCCTGCGAATGTTATCAGCTTGTGAACACCCTTCGGCACTCGCATGGCCGGTACGGATGGACCAGCAGGCTGCCGTCCGCCGCTCAAAACTTGTGAAGGTTTTCGTCGCGAGCGGCCCGAGGTTGAAGCGAGAAGCACAGTCGTACGATCAGTACGGCGAGCATCGCAGCTTCGAGATCGGGACACGCAGCAGAAAAATTCACAAGTTCTCAGGGCTGCGGCGGTGCGCTGCCCTGCACCGGCTGGGCAGGCCCCGTGTGGCCGGAGATCCCGGTCACCGTCTGCAGGCTCAGTTCCTGAGCACGCGCCATCTCCGCAGGCGACATGATCACAGCGAGCCGCTCGCGCTCGAGGGCCGCCACCTCATTGCCGTTGGAGGCGGCGATGTTGAGCCAGGCGTAGGCAAGGTCACGGCTCACCGGCATGCCCATGCCATCCCGGTGCATGATGCCGAGCAGATACTGGGCCTCGTGATTGTTGAGCTTGGCCGCCTGCTCGAAGCGCTGATGGGCGTATTTGTAGTTCTGTATCGTTCCCCGGCCGTAGAGATAGGCCATGCCCAGCTGATAGACCGCGTCCGGATGGCCGCGATCCGCCGCGGCCTTGAGCCAGTTGAAGGCGTTCTGGTAATCCAGCCTGGCCCAATACTGCATGCCCAGCTTGAACTGCATGGCCGGTTCCCCCTTGCGAGCCCGGGCCAGCTCCTCCGGGCCGATCTCTGGCGCCGCCATCGCCACCGACTGCGTTTCCTCGACCGCATCCGGGCTGGAGAACCAGCCCAAGGAAACGCCTGCCACCAGGACGGCCAGCGCAGAGGCGGCCATGATGCCGTAACCCCAGTACGCCCTGACCTTGTAATGCCGCTTGCACTGCCTGCAGCGGTAGGTCGTGCGAAACAGACCGCCCCTGCGGCGAGTCGATTTGCGCACATCGGTACTGCCGCAATGGGGGCAGGATTTGCCGCTTGCAACGGTCGCCCTGCCTTGATACTCCGCCTTTTCCATCCCTCAAGCCCCAACCCATCGCACCATGACATAGCAGCCGCTTACGCCAGCCCACGAGCCTGACAGACCCCAACCGTTCGGTAGCCCCTCTGGATGCCGTTACTGCATTCGAACCATGACCAGACCCATTGACGTTGGCGACCCTAGATCAGGCTCGAACCCACAACCGTAAACCGCAACAACCCTTCGTCACTCTAAAGCTGTTACACAACGATCCCTACCCTAAGCCAGCGAATCGGCTGCGCCGATGTTAGCCTCCACCGAAACTTAGTTTTGGCTCCGGCCGCCCGCTCACGCGGGCTTAACATCGGCTGCGCCGATGTTAGCCTCCACCGAAACAGGCTGCACCTTGCCTTCGGCACTCAGTCATCGACTCTGCCCAACAGCAGATACTCCATCAGCGCCTTCTGCGTGTGCAGCCTGTTTTCCGCTTCGTCCCAGACGACGCTTTGGGGGCCGTCGATGACCTCCGCGGTCACCTCCTCACCGCGGTGGGCGGGCAGACAATGCATGAATAGCGCGTCCGGACGGGCCTGGCGCATCATGTCCGCGTCGACCTGCCAAGCGGCGAAGGCCTTCATGCGCTCGCTGCTCTCTGCCTCGAAACCCATGCTGGTCCACACGTCGGTGGTCACCAGGTCCGCGCCCCGACAGGCATCCATGGGGTCGGCGAATTGCTCATAGTGATCCGTGCCGTAGAGGCCGGCCCGTTCCGGCTCCACTTCGTAGCCCGGTGGGGTGGAGACGTGGACGTTGAAGTCGAACACCTCTGCCGCCTGCAGCCAGGTGTTGCAGACGTTGTTGGAGTCCCCGATCCAGGCCACGGTCCTGCCCTGGATGGGGCCGCGCAGTTCGAGATAGGTGTAGATGTCGGCCAAAATCTGGCAGGGGTGGTACTCGTTGGTCAGCCCGTTGATCACCGGCACGCGGGAATGGCGGGCGAAGCGCTCGATGATCTCCTGTTCATAGGTGCGGATCATGACGATGTCCACCATGCGGGAGATCACCTCGGCGGCGTCTTCCACGGGTTCGCCGCGCCCGAGCTGGGTGTCGCGGGTGTTGAGGTAGATGGCCGTTCCCCCCAACTGGTGCATGCCCGCCTCGAAGGAGAGGCGGGTGCGGGTGGAATTCTTCTCGAAGATCATCGCCAGCGTCCGATCCACCAGCGGGTGGTAGGGCTGATACTGCTTGAACCTGGCCTTGATGATGCGGGTGCGATCGAGCAGGTACTCGAATTCCTCGCGGTCGAAGTCCTTGAACTGCAGGAAATGGCGCACGCTCATGTCTGGCTCAGGCTTGGTGGGCCCGGATGAGCTCGGCCAGCTGCCGGGTCAGCAGCGCCGCCTCCGCCTCGCCTAGGATGAGCGGCGGCAGCAGGCGCACGACGCTGTCGGCGGTCACGTTGATCAACAGCCTCTGCGCCAGGGCCTGCTGGACCAGGGCACCACAGGGACGATCCAGTTCGATGCCGATCATCAGCCCCTGTCCCCTGATGTCGCGCACGCCTGGAACCTCGCGCAGGCGCTCAGAGAGATCCTGGCGGATGTAGCCCCCCATCCTGGCCGCGTTGTCCAACAGGCCGTCCTGTTCGATGACCTGCAGGGTGGTGAGCGCCGCCGTACAGACCAGGGGATTGCCGCCGAAGGTGGAGCCGTGCTTGCCCGGGGTGTAGACCTGGGCGGCGAGGCCACGCGCCAGACAGGCCCCGATGGGCACCCCGGAACCCAGCCCCTTGGCGAGGGTCATGACGTCGGGCAACACGTCCGAGTGCTGGAAGGCGAACCACTTGCCGGTGCGGCCGATGCCGCTTTGCACCTCGTCCAGCATGAGCAGCCAGCCCTTGCCGTCGCAAATCTGACGCAATCTCGTCAGATAGCCGACCTCAGGCACGTTGACCCCACCCTCGCCCTGATAGGGTTCGACCAATACGGCGACGATGTTGTTGTGCTGCTCGGCCAGCCGGGCCACCGCCTCCGCATCGCCGAAGGGGACGCGGACGAAACCGGTGACCAGGGGCTCGAAACCGGCCTGCACCTTCCTGCTGCCGGTCGCCGACAGCGTGGCCAGTGTGCGGCCGTGGAAACTCTTCTCCATCACCACGATGGCGGGATTTTCGATCCCTTGCTGGTGACCGTGCAGGCGGGCCAGCTTGATGGCGGCCTCGTTGGCCTCGGCACCGGAGTTGCAAAAGAAGGCCCGATCCAGACCGGACAAGGTGCACAAGCGTTCGGCCAGCCGCTCCTGCTCCGGGATGCGGTAGAGGTTGGAGGTGTGGATCAGGCGCCCGGCCTGCTCGCACAGGGCCCTGACCAGGGCGGGGTGTGCATGACCCAGACCATTCACCGCCACCCCAGCCAGCGCGTCCAGGTAGCGCTCACCGTTGGCATCGTAGAGCCAGACCCCCTCGCCGCGCACGAAGGCCACGTCCTGGCGGGCGTAGGTTTGCATCAGGTAATCCGTCATGTTCAACTGGGCCCATCGTAGAAATACGCACGGCGTCTTGCGCCGCCGTCAGGGGAAGCTGGAACTATACCCTCAACCAGGGCGCAGAAAAACCCGCATCGCTCGTAGTCCCTGCTGGCGATCGGAGTGTTGGGATCGACTAGTAGTCCACAGGAGCTGTGGATAACTTTGTGTAAAACTCGTGACCAAGCGCGTCAACCCTCCGTATCCATAACACCAAGCGCGCCTCGACTATTTTTTGAGCGCCCGGATAAGCGTTGAAAAACAGTTGGTTAAAAAATTCTCCCGTATCGTCAGGGGGATAGCGACGTTAATTCATTAAGCGCTGATGACTGTGGATATAACTTCCACTGGTCAGGCCGAGCTGGCCGCTCCGGGTGCGTCTGCACAGTGGTAATCATGACCTATGACCACGAGCCACGGGCTTGTAATAACATACCGCCGCTTACCCGGTCGTATGCTGGCCTAGATTGCCTGCAGTCCCGCTCTGTCCGGGGATATCGCTGGTTCGGGCCGCCGGTAAGGCGTGGTGGTTTCAATCAAGTTCCATTACCAAGGAGATGACGCATGATCAAGAAAGCCCTGTGTGCGCTGCCCCTCGCGCTCGCCGTGGCGAGCACTGCCGGCGCCAACGCCGGCAAGGCGCCCGAGGACATCCTCGATGAGCTCGCCGCCAAGACCAAATCCCAATACCTGGTCCAGAGCCCGCAGAACCGCATGATGATGCCGGACAACCCGGCCTATGAGGTGATCGAGGAAGGCGAGAAGTTGTGGAAGCAGAAGCGCGGCCCCAAGAACGCCACGCTGGAGCAGTGTGACTTCGGCAAGGGGCCCGGCGTGCTCAAGGGCGCCTATGTCGAGCTGCCGCGCTACTTTGCCGACACCGGCAAGGTCATGGACCTCGAGGCCCGCCTGGTGCATTGCATGAAGACCCTCCAGGGCTATACCAACGACGATCCGCAAATCAAGAAACGGCACGGCAACGACTCGGATGTGATGAAGCTGATGAGCTACATCGCCTACCAGTCGAGCGGCATGCCCTGGAACCCGCCCATGAACCACCCCCTGGAAAAGGCGATGCGCGACGCCGGCGAGGTCCTGTTCTACCGCCGCTCCGGCACCATGGACTTCAACTGCGCTACCTGCCACAGGACGACCGGCGGCCGCATCCGCGCCTCCTATCTCCCCAATGTCAAGAACCCGGAGGAGTGGACCAAAGCGATCTCCTGGCCCGCCCATCGCACCAGTCAGGAGAACACGCGCAGCAGCCAACACCGCGTGCTCGAGTGCCTGTGGCAGATGCGCTACCCCAACATCCGGTCCGATTCGGACGTCATGATCGCGATCATCTCATACTGGACCGACGCCGCCCGCGGCCAACCCGCCATCCTGCCCGACCTGAAGCGCTGATCGCAGCCGACTCACGAGGAGAACCGATACATGTTCGAAAAGACCCCCATCGCGGCCGCCCTCGCGGCCACCGCCTCGCTCATGCTGTTCGCCGCCGGCTGCACCGCCACCGGCCAGGACGCGCCCAAGGCCGCCTCGACCGTGCCGCAAGCCGCCGCCAAACCGGCCGAACCGGCCAAGCCTGACTACACCAAGATGACGCCGCAGGCCTTGGCCGAGTACCTGATCTTCGAGACCAACAGCTACGACCTCAAGCAGCCGACCCAGGAGGGGACCACCGGCAGGGAGCGTCTGGTGCAGGACGAGATCCAGAAGACCTGCTCCGACGTCGCCCGTTCCGGCAAAGAGATCGATGACAAGACCGCCGAGCGCATCAACAAGATGGCCATGGCGACCATCAAATACCCGGAAGGCGGTATCAAGCTGGGTGACTGGAAGAAAGGGCGCGATATCGCCTGGTCCGGCTTCGGTTTCCGCACCGCGCACAAGGTGGACGACCACAGCCGCGGCGCGCCGGGCGGCAACTGCTACAACTGCCACCAGCTCGCCACGGACCGCACGGGCGGCAACCTGGGTCCCAGCCTCACCGGCTACGGCAAGATCCGCGGCGCAAGCCCGGAGATGCTGAAATACACCTACGAGGTGATCTACAACCCGCACGCCTACTTCGCCTGCACCAACATGCCCAGGATCGGCGCGAAGGGGGTGCTGACCCAGCAGCAGATCGCCGACGTGATGGCCTACCTGTTCGATCCGGAGTCGCCGGTCAACAAGTAAGCCCACGCCCCCCGGCTCTAGCTGCCACCGGCATGACTGCCGGTGGCTTTTTTTTTGGCCCGATACGGGCAAAGACCATCGCCCACGCCACGATCCGGCATAAGGTCGGCGGCGAATCTGCCGTTAATATGGCATCCGTTTTGAGGGAAGGTGAAGGCGGTGCAAGCGTTGAAGGCTCTGGTCGTGGACGATTCCAAGGTGGGTCGTCTGACCATGCGGAAGAAACTGGCGGCGTTCGGGGTCGGCGTGGATCTGGCCGAGTCGGGGCTGGAGGCCCTGAGCTATCTCGAGCGACACCGGCCGGACGTGATCTTCATGGACCACATGATGCCGGACCTGGACGGTTTCGAGGCGACCCGCCGCATCAAGGCGACGCCCGCCACCCGCAACATCCCGGTCATCATCATCAGCGGCTCCGACGATGAGGCGTTCGTCCGCGATGCGCGTGCCATCGGGGCATTCGACGCCATCGCCAAGCCGCCCGCCAACGATGTCATCGAACGGATCCTGGTCGCACTGCCGCAGGTCGAGGCCGGCAAGGTTGCCGCGGAAGCCACCCTCCCCGCTGCTGCGCCGGCGCAGGAGCGCGTCGCGACGATGCAAGCCGAACTGGCGTCGATCAAGGCCATGATCGACACGGCGATCGACGAGGCCATCAGGCAACTGCGGGGCGAGTGGCAGGCAGCGTTGCTGCGGCAAATGGAGGCGGTCATCGAGAACGAGCGCCATCTGCAGCGGGCATGGAGCGGCCGCGTCGAGCAACGGCTCGACGACCACGCGGCGGCGACCGAAGGTCTGCGGCAACAACTGCACGGCCTCGAAACACGGCTCGAGACCCTGGAGGCGGCGACCCTCAACCTGACCACACCGAACGAGGCCTGGCTCGAGAGCGCGGCAGATCGTGTCCGACCCCGCCTGGCCGAGCTGAGCGAGGCCGTCGAGCGCCAGGCGGCCACGTTGGACGGGTTGCGGCAGGAACTGCTGCACGGCATGGAGGACCGACTGGCACGGGAGGCGGCAGTCACGCGCGAGCTCGCGGCCCGGATCGCGGCCGTGTCCGAGGCGATGCAGCAGGGCGAGACGGCCGCGCAGGAGGCGTATCGCCAACGCCTGGACGCCCTCGAGCAGCGGTTGCTCCCGCTGGAGGCCGCCGCAAGCAGGCTCGAGGCCGATCAGGCGTCGTTGCGGCCGTCGCTGGAGACCAGCCTGAGGACCGCCCTGAGCGGGCAACTCGCCGATCTATTGCGGGAACGCGACGCGTCCCAGGCGGCCGAGCTCGATCGCCTGCGCGAACAGTTGCAAGCCGTGGGGCAGTCCCCGCAGGCGCTTCAATCGGCGTTGTCGGCCCAGGGCGAAGGACTCGGCACGCTGTTGGAGGCGCGCTTCGCACAGGTGCGGGCGGAGTTGGATGCGACCCTGCATGCGGCCGTGGCGGGACGAGCGGCCACGCCTGAGACGCTCTCCGCCACCTCGGGCGTAGAGTCGGCTGCGGCCGCACCCGAGCCCGCGACCGCAGCGCCTGCGGCCGACGACCTCCCGGCCGCGGCGGTGGATCAGGACACGGAGGCGCGGCTTGCCCAGCGTCCCGCCGACGCGGGGGACGCCCGCTGGCAGCAGGAGGTGGAGCGGCTGCAGGGCATGGTCAAGAAGCTCGCCCTGGCCACCGCAGCCGGCGGTGTCGCGCTGCTGGCCGCGATCATCATCCTGGCGTCATGACACCGCGGCTCACGGTGCCGGGTCGGGCACGAACCTCAGCACGTTGCCGTTGATGCAATAGCGCTTGCCGGTGGGTGGCGGGCCGTCGTCGAAGACGTGGCCCAGATGGATGCCGGAGCTCGCGCTGCGCACCTCGATGCGGCGCATGCCGTGGGAGCGGTCCTCGTGATACGTCAGGGCCCCCGCGACGGGGTTGAAGAAGCTGGGCCAGCCGGTGCCGCTGTCGAACTTGGTGTCGCTGCGGAAGAGCGGCGCGCCGGTGATGGGGTCGACGAAGGTGCCCGGGCGCTTCTCGTCCAGATGCGAGCCGGTGAAAGGGCGCTCGGTACCCGATTCGAAGGCGATCTTGCGCTGCTCGGGGGTGAGCAGGCGATAGCCGAGCCACTGCCAGAAACGGAACGGGTCCCCGTTGTAGCCGGTATAACGCGAGACCTCGCGGCCCTGCTCGAACAGCACGATGGTGGGCGTGGCGAACAAGGGCTTTTCCAGCTGCCAGCCGGTGGGCGGGTTGGGGTTCAGGGTGCGGACCACGGGCACCGGGGACTTCCAGTGGTCGAGCACATCGGCCTTGAACTGCTTGCAGTAGGGGCAGTCCTCGGCCTCGAACACCACCAGCTGGCGGTCATGATGCAGTGACTTCGCGTCCAGCCGGGCTACTGCCGGGGTGGCGGCCGGCGCAGGGGCCGTGGGCGCCCCGCGACCCGGGTACTTCACGCCGGTGCCGCCCAGGCCGCAGTAGCCGTCCGGGCTCTTCTTCAGATAGTCCTGATGGTAATCCTCGGCCCGGTGGTAGACCCTGAGCGGGGCGATCTCGGTGGTGATGCGGCCATAACCGGCCTTCTCGAGCGCCTTTTGGTACACGTCGCGGGTCTTGAGCGCGACCTCCGTCTGGACCTGGGAGTGCGTGTAGATGGCGCTGCGGTAGTTGCTGCCGATGTCGTTGCCCTGCCGGTCGCCCTGGGTGGGGTCGTGGTTCTCCCAGAAGCCGATCAGCACCGCCTCCAGGGTGGTGCGCGTCGGGTCGAAGGTCACCTTCACCACCTCGGCGTGGTTGCGCTTGCTGCTGCGGCCGCTGCGCAGCAACCGCTCGTGGGCGAGGATGGCCTCGTAGCGCCCCGCCACCTCGCCGTTGGCGTAGCCGGTCTCCACGTCCACCACACCGGGCAGCTCGGACATACGCTTTTCCGCGCCCCAGAAGCAACCCATGCCGAGGACGATGGAATCGAGCTGGGCGTTGCCCTCGAGGCTGACCGCCTTGGCGGCGGCCGGGTTCTCGCGGGCGCAGGCGCTCGCCAGCACGCCCAGGGCCAGGGTCAGGAACATCAGTTGCAGGAGTCGGGCGAACGACATGATCGAGACACGAACAGGTGGCCAAAGGAAGACAACGATTGCCGTCAGGCACGACGATAGACCATAGATCAAGCCCGGGCGAACAAATTCCTGCCCCGCGTATTCCCGGCCGAAGACGCGGTGACAGCGCGTGATCGACGCCCGGACAGGAGGTCGCGCCCAAGCCGGTGGCTTGCCCCCTTGCCGAGGGGGCTCCCCTGGCGCGGCAGACCAGCCTCTCGGGCCGGGGGCTTCAGGCGAGATAGGTGTGAACGAGACCGATGGCGGCGCAGGCGCCGATGACCCGTAGGACGTCCTGCTTGTATCGCCACAGGGCGATGAAGGCGGCCACCGCCATCAAGGCGTAGAACCATTCGAAACTTCCGGAGAAGGGTGCGTCCGCGCTGGCCTCCGGCCAGAGGACGTGCCAGCCGAAGAACAGGGCGAGGTGCACGATCACGCCGACCACGGCGGCGGTGATGCCGGTCAGCGGGGCCGTGAACTTGAGGTCGCCGTGGGTCGACTCCACCAGCGGGGCCCCGGCCAGGATGAACAGGAAGGAAGGCAGGAAGGTGAAGAAGGTGGCCACCGCGGCGCCGGCAAAGCCCGCGAGAAACAGGGCCTCCGGCCCGAAGATCGCCTTGGTCCAGGCGCCGACGAAGCCAACGAAGGCCACCACCATGATGAGCGGCCCCGGCGTGGTCTCGCCCAGGGCCAGGCCGTCGATCATCTGCGCACCGGTGAGCCAGCCGTACTGCTCCACCGCCCCCTGGTAGACGTAGGGCAGCACGGCGTAGGCGCCGCCGAAGGTGACCAGGGCCGCCTTGGTGAAGAAGGCGCCCATGTCGGCCAGGGGGCCGCGCGGCAGCAGGGCCATGGCCGCCGCCCACAGGGCCAGGAAGAGGAGGACGAGGACGGCCAGACGGCCGGGGCGGAAGCGGGTGTGCGGCGCGCGCGGGGTGTCGTCGTCGATCACCGCCGGGCCGTAACGCCTGTCGGATGCGCCGTGGCCGCCGCCCAGCCGGAACTGGTCCGGCAGCCAGCGGCCACCCAGGGCGCCCAGGACGCCGGCGCCGAGGACGATGTAGGGAAAGGGCACATCGAAGGCGAAGAGGGCGAGGAAGGCGAGCGCCGCCATCACCCACAGCACCCGGTTCCTCAGCGTGCGTGTGCCGATGCGCCAGGCCGCGAAGAGGACGATGGCGACCACCGCCGGCTTGATGCCGTTGAAGACGCCCTGGACGAGGGTCGTCTCGCCGAAGGCGAGATAGACCCAGGTCAGGGCCGCCAGGAGGAACAGGGAGGGCAGCACGAACAGGGTGCCGGCGACGATGCCGCCGAGGCTTCGGTGCAACAGCCAGCCGATGTAGATGGCCAACTGCTGCGCCTCCGGGCCGGGCAGCAGCATGCAGTAGTTGATCGCGTGTAGGAAGCGGCGCTCGCTGATCCAGCGCCGCTTCTCCACCAGCTCTTGGTGCATGAGGGCGATCTGCCCGGCCGGGCCGCCGAAACTGATGCAGCCGAGCTTCAGCCAATAGCGGAAGGCCTCCCAGAAGCCGGGGTGAGCGGGTCTAGCCATGTAGCGTTGAGCGACGAATACTAGGGAAACGCTGAAAAAATAGGCGAGCGGGATGAAGCGCAAGGCGCCCGGCGCGCAGCGATCGAGACATATCAAGGAGATAGGCGAGGCAGCGAGCACCGCGCAACGCAGCGATTCGCCCGCGCAGCCATTTAA